>CACZRQ010000001.1 GCA_902783615.1 uncultured Bacteroidales bacterium
AGCCTTGGGATTGCCTTGACGAGCCAGGCGATCGATGATGGGACCACCAGGATAACCCAAGCCCATCACCTTCGAACATTTGTCGATAGCCTCACCAGCAGCATCGTCGATGGTCTGCCCTAAAATCTCCATATCGTTGTAGGCTTTCACCAGCACAATTTGAGAATTTCCGCCAGAAACCAAGAGGCAAAGGAAGGGGAATTGAGGTTGTTCATTATCTTCGCCTTCCACTTTAATGAAATTAGCCAATACGTGACCTGTCAGGTGGTTAACATCAATCAAAGGAATGCGTAAAGCACACGACAGACCCTTGGCAAACGACACACCTACCAGCAGCGAGCCCATCAAGCCAGGACCACGGGTAAAGGCGATGGCACTGAGCTCTTCCTTGCTCACCCCTGCCCTTTTCAAGGCTTCGTGCACCACAGGCACAATGTTTTGTTGATGTGCTCTAGATGCCAATTCTGGCACCACGCCTCCGTAAGCTTCGTGAACAGCCTGGCTTGCCACCACGTTAGAAAGCAGGTAGCCGTCTTTAATAATGGCGGCTGAAGTGTCGTCGCAAGATGATTCTATGCCTAAAATGATCGTACTCATAGCTAATTTTTCATATTTGGGCTACAAAATTAGTGATAAAGTAGCAATCATTCCATTAAAATTAGTAATTTTGTTCGGAAAAATAGAAAAAAGCATCTGAAAGTACTGAAAAGAGCCATACAGATCGTTGTCGGTATCGTGCTGGTAAGCTATATCGGCATTATTCTCGCGCTGAACATACCCTTTATTCAGCGTGTAGCATCAGGTTTGGCTTCTGACGAACTCTCCAAATTGTTAGGCACACGCGTTTCGATTGGCAACATCAACTTGGGTTTCTTGAATCGCATCATCTTGGAAGATGTGAAGATGGATGATGAGCAGGGAAATGAAATGCTCTCTGTGGCCAGGATTTCAGCCACTTACGATGTTGCCCCCTTGCTGGATGGCAAGATTGACATCAGCAGCGCCCAGCTGTTTGGTTTCAATGCCCATCTAAATCAGGAGACACCAGATGCCAAGCCCAATTTCCAGTTTGTGATTGACGCCCTTTCGTCGGATAGCGAAGAGCCTTCACGTATTGACTTGCGTATCAACTCGTTGTTGATAAGAAGAGGAAATGTTTCCTACGACATTCTTTCTGAGGCTGAGAAAGAAGGAGAGTTTAACCTCAATCATTTGCGATTGAGCAACATGCGAGCCAATGTGTCGCTCAAGGCTTTGAGGAATGACACACTGAATGCTTCCGTGAAGCAGATGAGTGTGGAGGAAACTAACTGTGGCTTTGCACTTAACCGACTTGATTTCAGGATTATAGGTAATACCCACCACACCACCATCGACAACTTCGATATCCAGTTGCCCAACACCACCCTGCTGATGGATACCATCAAGATTGATTATGACAGTCTGGGTGCCTTGAACAACTTTGCCGACAATGCCCGCTTCTCGTTCCACCTCATGCCCTCGGATGTGACCTTGCAGGATGTGGCAGCATTTGTGCCTAACCTCAAGAATTTTAGGGACAAGATTATGGTAGAGCTGCTGGCAGAGGGTACTATGAACGACTTGCACCTGCCCATCCTCAAGATAAACGGCAATCATCTGCGCATCAATGGAGATGCTGATATTCAAGGCATTGCAAACCCTGCCCATGCAACAGTGAGAGGGCAACTCAGTGAGGTGTATGCCGATCCTGACGGCTTGGCTTTCCTGATGCGCAACCTTTCCAACAATTTCAACGAAGTACCCTCGGCAGTCAAGAACTTAGGTAGCATCCGCTTCAATGGCCAGATTGCAGGACCTCTCAGTCATTTGGTGACACATGGCAGATTGCACACCGACTTGGGTGATTTCCAAGGAAACATGCAGCTGAGGTCAGACAATGAGAAAGGAACTTTTGGCTATCAGGGCGATTTGGAAACTGAAGGTTTTTCCTTAGGCAATATGTTGGACAACAAAGATTTAGGTAACATAGCTTTCAGCCTTGACCTAAATGGCGACCATCCCAAGGAAGGTTATCCGCAGGTGTTGGTGAAAGGCGTGATTGATTCCTTGATGTACAGTGGCTATACCTATCATAACATCACCTTGGATGGCGAATACCTGAAAGGTGGCTACAATGGCACCATCCTGTTGGATGATGAGAATGCCTACATCAAGATGGTGGGCTCGATGAACATGCTTTCCCGCATTCCTGCCTTCAATTTCAATGCCGACATCGATCATTTCCGCCCTACTCCCCTGCATCTGACGGATGAGTATGAAGGCAGTGAGTTGTCGCTCAACATCAGAGCCGATTTTACTGGAGGCTCGATTGACGATATGATTGGAGAGCTGAATGTCAACGACATGCGCTATCTGACTCCAACAAACAGCTATTACCTCGATAATTTCAAGATTGCGGCAGTCAAGCAGGATAATGGAGGCAAACGACTCACTTTCACATCGAATTTCCTGCAGGGCAACATTGAGGGAGATTACTCTTACCGCACCTTGCCCAATAGTGTGATGGCGGTGATCGACCGTTATGTGCCATCATTGTTCAAGACCAACAAGAACAGGAAGGAAGCGGAGAACAACTTTACCTTCGACTTGAAATTGAACAATACCGAGTTCATTTCTGCCTTGTTGCACATTCCTCTCACAGTGTATGTGCCCTCTACGCTAAAGGGTTTCTTCAACGACAAGGAGCGACAGATGCGCATTGAGGGACATTTCCCTAGGTTCATGTACGATGATAAGTTCCTGGAATCTGGCGTGTTATTGGCTGAAACTCCTGCCGATCAGTTTCATGTTTCTTTCAGGGTGAGCGATCGTGATGTGGAGGATGACATGAATTATATGGCTGATATCTCTGCCAGAAACGACAGTTTGATTGCCTTGGTGAACTGGGGTAACAAAGGGGAACGAACCTATAGCGGAAAGCTCTCAACCTTAGTGAGTTTCCTGACTCCAGAAGCCAAAGAAGAAGCCTTGTCGAGTGATTTGTTGCCCTTGAAGGCGAAGATTGACATCAACCCTTCGGATGTGATCATCAACGACACTTTGTGGAATATCCATCGCTCGCAAGTGATGGTGGAAGGCAAGCGTTTTTCTGTCAAGGATTTTCTGGTCACCCAGGCAGACAACAGGTATCTGAAAATTGACGGGAAAATCTCCGAATCGCCTGAAGATACGGTGTTTATCGACATGAATGACATGCAGCTCACCTACATCTTCGAGATTCTCGATGAAGGCGTTTCCTTTGACGGCGATGCCACTGGCAAGTCGTATGCTGTGGGTGTCTTGAAAGAGCCTTTCCTCTATGCCGACCTCGACATCGACGATTTTGGTACAGAGGGTTATCGCATTGGCGACATGGTGTTTCATGGAGAATGGCACCATGAGAAGAAGGGTCTGATGGTGAGGGCTGACATTCAGGAAGATACCCTTGCACACACGCATGTGGATGGCTATATCTATCCCCTCAAGCCCCTCTTGTCACTCGACCTGCAGGTGGATGCGCAAGGCACTAACCTGCGTTTCCTGCAGCATTTCCTGAGTGGTGTGACACCTGATTTCAACGGACGTGTGTGGGGCGACATCCATTTCTTCGGCAAGTTCAAGGCGCTGAACGTGGAAGCAGAAAAGAAAGTGGCCGCTTTGGCCAGCATTAAGATTGGCATGCTGAACACCGACTTCACCTTGCAGGACAGCATCAGCGTGAGTCAAGAAGGCGTATTCTTCACAAACAGTTACATGAGGGATCATAGCAAAGAACATGATGGACGACTGAATGGCTACATTCGCTGGAATCATTTCTCCAATGTGCGTTATGACCTCAGGTTTGACATCAATAACATGCTGGTGCTCAACACGCAGCAATCAGTGGAATATCCTTTCTACGGAGTGGTTTATGGCACTGGCAATGCCCATATTTATGGCGATGATGACAACGGCATGAGGATTGATGCAGGCATAACCACCAATCGCAACACCATATTCAATTACATCAAAGATGGCGTTACAACGGCCTCTGGCAATCAGTTTGTCACCTTTAACGACAAGACCCCTCACCGCTCCATCCTCGACTCCATCCCACTCACCGATTTCGAGATGGTGAAGCGCAAAGAGCAGAAGGAGGAAGACTTACATGTGATGGACTCCTACTTGAATATCTTGGCTGATGTGACCCCAGAGGCCACTTTCCGCATCATCATGGATCCGATTGTGGGCGACAACATCAGTTTCACGGGTTCAGGTAGCTTGCGCGCCAACTATTATAATAAAGGTGCATTCAACATGTATGGCACCTATACCATGGACAAGGGTGTGTATAAGATGAGCATGCAGGAGATTATCCGCAAGGATTTGCAACTGCAGGAAGGCAGTACCTTGACGTTCAATGGCGATCCACTCGATGCACAGTTGGATTGGCATGCCAAATATACCGTGAATTCCGCTTCGCTCAACGACCTGATACCCAATGCCAGCTCTTTCGTGAACCAGACTTCCGTAAAAGTGAACTGTTTGCTCGACATCACTGGCAATATGACGCAACCTGAATTGTCGTTGGGCTTGGAGTTGCCGCAAGAAAGCGATGAGGTGCAGGCATTGGTACAGAACTACATCCCCACAGAGGAACAGATGAACATGCAGATACTCTATCTGTTGAGCATCGGCAAGTTCTATACACCTGACTACGTGAACGTTTCGCAAAACTCGAATGTGATGAGCAGTGTGGTATCCTCCACCCTTTCTGGGCAACTGAACAATGCTTTGTCGAACATCATCAACAGCAACAACTGGAACTTTGGCACCAACCTCAGTACGGGTCAGAATGGCTGGAATGATTTGGAGGTGGAGGGCATCCTCTCTGGCCAGCTGTTGAACAACCGCCTGCTGCTGAATGGCAACTTCGGCTATCGAGAAAACCGCATGTCGAACACCAACTTTGTGGGCGATTTCGATGCCCAGCTGCTGGTCAATCCATCAGGCAGCATCCGCTTGAAGGCTTATAACCAGACCAACGACCGCTATTTTGTGCGCACCAACCCCACCACACAGGGCTTGGGCATCATCTTCAAGAAAGACTTCAACAACTGGAATGAGCTGTTCTTCTGGCGAGGAAAAGGCAAGAAGAAACAGCAGGAAAACAGCGAACATGTTGATGAACAGGCTGTTGACAATACTGATACAGGATTTGTAAGGTTTAGGGAAAAGAAAGATAACAATTAAATAAATGTGATTATGAAAAAGATGTTTTTTGCAGCTACCATGCTGCTGGCTTTGGTCACTTCGTGTGACAGTGGAAAGGAAGTTCTGTTCAACGGACAGAATTTTGACGGATGGGTGCTCTTTACCGACCCCACCAGTGATGTGAAACCTGAAGAGGTGTTCTCCGTAAAAGATGGCGTTATCAGCATTACAGGTATGCCATACGGATACATGCGTACAGTCAAGAAGTATGCTGACTATGAGGCTCATGCCGAGTTCCGTTGGACTGATGGCAAAGGCTCCAACAGTGGTTTCTTCCAGCGCACGCAGGATGGCGACAAGCTGTGGCCAGGATCCATTGAGATTCAGTTGAAGGGCGGTAGCATAGGCGACTTGATGGGTAAAGTTGCGAATACTGTGGAAGCTCCTGGAGGTCCCAAGCGTGTGCTTCGCTTGCAAGAGGAGGGCTTGGAAAGTCCTGTAGGCGAATGGAACATTGTGGATGTGAAAGCCATTGGCAACAAGATTACCGTAAGCTTGAATGGCAAGGTGGTGAATGAAGCTGAGACTGAGCTGACAGAGGGTTTCATTGGCTTGCAGAGCGAGGGTGGCCCACTGGAGTTCAAGAACGTATGGGTGAAGGAAATCAAGGCTGCTACAGGCGCTCCTGCTCCTGAGGTTGTTCCAACAGAGTTTGCCCTGTTCAATGGCAGGAATCTCAATGGCTGGACCTTATTTACCGACCCTACGAGCGATGTGAAGGCTGAGGAGGTGTTCACCGTCAAGGATGGCTTGATCAACGTTTCTGGCAATCCTTTCGGCTATATGCGCACCAATCGTCAGTTCGACAACTATCGCCTGCATGTGGAATGGCGTTGGGTGGATGACAAGGCCACCAAGAACAGCGGATGCTTCCAGCGTGTACAGCCAGGTGATAAGGTATGGCCTGCAGGTGCAGAATGCCAGTTGGCTGATGGAAATGCGGGTATGGTGGTTGGCTTAGGCGGCTATAAAGTGGAGGGTGCCACTCAAAATGGCGAGTTTGGCGTCAAGCCTCGTATCGCAGCGCAACCCTCTGAGAAGCCTTTTGGCGAGTGGAACGAAGCTGATATCGAGTGCATTGGTAAGCACATGGTCTTCAAGATCAATGGCGTGGTGCAGAACGAGGCTGATGGCGAGTATGAGCGTGGTTACATTGCCCTGCAAAGCGAGGGAGGTCCACTGCAATTCAGAAATGTAACCATTTTTGAATTAAAATGAAAAATTGTGGTTTTTTTCTTGTTCGTTTCAAAAAAAACACCTAAATTTGAAGCGTTTAAAACAATCCATTTATTAACCTTTTAAAATAGTTTCTACTATGGCTTACAAGATTATTGACATCGAGGGTATTGGAGATGTTTACGCTCCTAAGCTGATTGAAGCTGGTATCATGACCCCAAAAGAATTGTTAGACAAGTGTGCTGCTCCTGCTGGCCGCAAGGCGCTGGCTGAACAGACTGGCATTAGCGAGAAGCTGATTCTGACATGGACTAACCATGCTGATCTGATGCGCATCAAGGGCATTGGCCCTCAGTTCTCTGAACTGTTGGAAGCTGCTGGAGTAGATACTGTGAAGGAACTCAGAAACCGTAGCGCTGAGAACTTGGCTGCAAAGATTCTGGAGATCAATGAAGAGAAGCACCTCGTTCGTCGTGTTCCTGTGCTGAAGGAAGTCGTTAAGATGATCAATCAGGCAAAGGAACTGCCTCCTGTGATGACTTACTGATTTTGTGCTTCACAAGAGTGAAAAAAATGAGAGGTCGGAATTATCCGGCCTCTCTCTTTATCTTTCCAATTGCAGGGAGCAAAGCCCCCACTCCTTATTCTCAACACCTGATATTCAGTTCGTTCAAAATCTTGCGCATGGCCTCGAATGTCGTAATTCTGGTAGGCACCAAAGGCAAGCGAAGCTTGTTCTCAATCATACCCATCGCATGAAGCATCGCCTTCACACCAGCAGGGTTGCCATCCACAAACAACAGCTTGAACAATTCCGTAAACTTATGGTGAATGGTCAAAGCATTGGTATAATCGCCTTGTAGCGCCAAGCGCACCATCCTACCGAATTCGCGAGGGAAAGCATTGCCAATCACGGAAATCACACCCACAGCTCCCATTGTAATCAGTGGATAGGTGATGCCATCATCGCCAGAAATCACATTGAAGCCCTCAGGACGGTTCTTGATGATATCGTCAATCTGCGTCATATTGCCAGATGCCTCTTTCACGGCAATCACATTCTTGAAATCACGGGCAATGCGAAGGGTTGTCTCTGCCGTCATGTTCGTGCCTGTTCTGCCAGGCACATTATACAACACCAAAGGCAAGTCGGTGGATTCGGAAATGGCTCTATAATGCTGATACAAGCCCTCCTGCGATGGCTTGTTATAATAAGGTACAACAGAGAGGATGGCATCCACTCCTTTGTAATTGCCATTCTTCAAGGCATCAGTCACACCACGGGTGTTGTTTCCTCCTACGCCCAACAGGATAGGCACCTTGCCATTCACACGTTCGATAACGGTTTCCTTCACCTTTTCCTTCTCGTAGTCAGTTAATGTAGGAGTTTCTGCCGTGGTGCCAAGCACACAGAGGAAATCGACATTATTCAGAACCAAGTAGTCAACCATACGCAACAAACCTGTATAGTCAACGCTGTCATCCTGCTTGAAAGGCGTTATCAAAGCCACGCCCAATCCTCTTAATGTTGTTTGTATCATACAAAAATCTTTTAATTCGGTTGCAAAGGTAGTAAAAACTTGGCAAATTATAACAACATTTGCAGAAATTCGTCTTCATTTATGATGCGGACACCCAATTTTTGGGCTTTCTCCAATTTTGCAGGACCCATATTCTCACCTGCCAGCACAAAACTGGTCTTCGATGAAATGCTCCCCACATTCTTGCCTCCATTCCGCTCAATCATCTCTTTGTATTCCTCACGGGAATGGTGACTGAATACGCCACTGATGACGATCGACAAACCAGCCAATTTGTCTGATTTCTCGCTCTCATCCTCTTCTTGCCTTGCCATTTGCAAGCCCGCATCTTTCAGTCGTTCAACAAGTTCTCGATTGGCAGGCAGGGAGAAGTAGGTCACCACACTTTGGGCAATCTTCTCGCCAATTTCATCCACCTCCATGAGCTGTTCCAGGCTTGCCTGCTCCAAGGCTTCAATGTTGCCGAATGCCTTTGCCAATTTCTTGGCAGCTGTTTCTCCCACAAAGCGGATGCCCAAGGCAAACAGCACTCGCTCGAAAGGCACTTGCTTGCTATCGGCCACCCCATGCACAATCCTCAAGGCAGACTTGTCACCCATACGGTCTAAGCCCCTGATATCTATGGCTCTCAGCGAATAAAGGTCAGCAATGTTCTTTACCAAGCCAATTTGATAGAAAGCATCCACTGTTTCAGGACCCAACCCATCGATGGCCATAGCCTTACGGCTGATGAAATGCTCAATCTTGCCCTTGATCTGAGGTGGGCAACCCACATCATTGGGACAATAATGCGCCGCTTCACCCTCGAAACGCACCAAAGGAGTGCCGCATTCAGGGCAGCGGGTGATGAACCTCACCTTATCGCCCATCATAAAACTTCTGGCATTCACGTCAACACCTGTAATCTTGGGAATGATTTCACCACCCTTTTCCACATACACCATATCGCCAATGTGCAGGTCGAGTCCTTCGATGATATCGGCATTGTGCAGGGAAGCCCGCTTCACGATGGTACCTGAAAGCTGCACAGGATCGAGGTTGGCCACAGGGGTAATCACACCTGTCCTTCCCACCTGGAACGTTACTTGATTTAATCTCGTTAACGCCCTTTCCGCCTGAAACTTATAGGCGATTGCCCATCGTGGTGACTTAGCCGTAAATCCCATGTGGCGCTGCTGTCGCAAGCTGTTTACTTTCAGCACCACCCCATCAGTAGCCACTGGCAGGTTCTTGCGTTCTGTGTCCCAATAATCTAGGAAAGCAAACACTTCATCCAAAGTCTTCACCTTGCGCATGTGTTCGGAAATCTTGAAGCCCCATGTGGCTGCTTTCTGCATGTTCTCATAATGACCCTCGCAGGGCACCTGTTCTCCTAATAAATAATATAGGTATGCATCGAGCTTGCGTGAAGCCACAATGGATGAGTTCTGCAATTTCAAGGTACCTGAGGCTGCATTCCTTGGGTTGGCAAACAAAGGTTCCTCCCTCGCCTCACGCTCTCTATTCAATTCCTCGAACACCACCCAAGGCATCAAGATCTCACCCCTGATTTCAAAGCGCTGGGGATAGTCGCCATGCAGCACCAAAGGGATGCTGCGGATGGTCTTCACGTTGGCGGTCACATCATCGCCCTTTTCGCCATCACCTCGTGTAACTGCCTGAATCAGTTTACCATCCTCGTAAGTGAGCGAGATGGAAGTGCCATCAAACTTCAGTTCGCAGCAAATCTCAAATGCCTCACCTTCCAGCAGTTCCTGCACTCGATTATAGAAATCGGTTACCTCGGTCTTGGAATAAGTGTTTCCCAACGAAAGCATGGGGTATTGATGATACACCTGCTTGAAGTCGTTGCTCAAGTCGCTCCCCACGCGCATGGTGGGCGAATTGGGGTCTTGCATCTCAGGATGCAACTTCTCCAAATCTTGCAGCAATCGCATCTTGTCGTCAAACTCTTTGTCACTGATTTCTGGTGAGTTCAACACATAATAGTTATAATTATGCCGATGTAACTCCTCACGTAAAGCCAATATTTGTTCTTGTTCCGTCATCTTAATCCTTATTTTTCTTGCAAATTTAGCGAATTATCAGAAAACATTTGCACATAAAAATACACTTTGTTAATTTTGGGGCAAATTTACAACTAATAATATTTAATTTAAAATGAAAAAGCAATTTTTAATGGCATCAGTAGCCACTCTATTGTTGGCAGGATGCACCAGTGAAAAAGCCACTACCAATCCGTTCTTTGCAGAACAGTATGGTACTGAGTATGAAATTCCTCCTTTCAGCGAAATCACCACCGATCACATTCGTGAGGCCATGCTCAAAGGCTTTGAGGAAGAAAAGAAAGAAATCCAGCAGATTGCCGACAATGCAGAAGCTCCTACTTTCGAGAACACCATTCTGGCGCTCGAAAATGCAGGCGAATTGCTGAGCAGGGCAAGCAATGTGTTTGGCCCATTGTCGAGCAGCAATTCCACCCAAGAGTTTCGTGACCTGGAGAAGGAGATTGCTCCTCTCAGCTCTGAGTTGAGCAGCATGATCTACATGAACGACAAGCTGTTCCAGCGTATCAAGAAACTGTACGACGAGCAGGCTTCTCAGAACTATACCAAAGAGCAGCTGAAGCTTATCGAGAACAACTACAAGCGTTTTGTGCGCAATGGTGCCCTGCTGAGCGAGGCCGACAAGCAGAAACTGGCTCAGCTCAACAAAGACATCTCTATGGCTCAGTTGAAGTTTGAGCAGAACCTGCTGCATGAAACCAACAATACTTTTGTCACTGTTGACAAGTTGGAAGACCTGGATGGTCTGCCACAGGAAAACATCGACCGTGCCGCTGAGATGGCCAAGAAGAATGGCCAGGAGGGCAAGTGGATGTTCAACATGCAACGTGCCAGCTGCAACCCTGTGATTTACTTCTGCAACAACCGCGACCTGCGCAAGAAGGTTTATGACGCCTACTATAACCGTGGTAATCAGGGTAATGAGTGGGACAACAACGCTGTGTCGGCAGAAATCATCAAGCTGCGTTTGGAGAAGGCTAAGCTCATGGGTTATGAGGATTATGCCGCTTATGCCTTGGATGACCGTATGGCCAAGAACAGCGAGAATGTGTACAACCTGCTCGACCAGATTTGGGAACCTGCTGTGAAGAAGGCTCAGGAAGAGCTGAATGATATTCGCGCAGAAATCAAGAAGGAAGGCAAGAACTTCGAGCCAGAAGGTTGGGACTACATGTATTACCTGGAAAAAGCCAAGAAGGCGAAGTTTGATATCGATGACGATGCTGTTCGTCCTTACTTGGAGGTTTACAACGTGCAGCAGGGCATCTTCCATGTAGCCAACAAGCTTTATGGCCTGACCTTCAAAGAACGTACAGACCTTCCTAAGTATCAGGATGATACCAAGGTATTCGAGGTTTATGACAAGGATGGCACTCTGCTGGCCCTGTTCTACAGCGACTACTTCCCACGCGATGGCAAGGGTGCTGGCGCATGGTGCACCAGTTTCCGTGGTTCATACTACAAGGATGGCAAACGCGTGATCCCAATCGTGGTGAACTGTGCAAGTCTAACTCCTCCAAGTGGTAACACCCCTGCCCTGCAGAATATTACCAACATCACTACCGAGTTCCATGAGTTCGGCCATGCTCTCCATTCTTTCATGCGCAACACGCAGTATCGTGGCACAGGCGGTGTGGAGCGCGACTTCGTGGAGGTGCCTTCACAAATCAACGAGCATTGGGCACTGGAGCCTGAGGTTTTGAATGTCTATGCAAAGCATTACCAGACAGGCGAGGTGATTCCTATGGAGCTGGTGAAGAAGATTCAAGACAGCGAGAAGTATGGTCAGGGCTTCGCTACCGTTGAACTGGTGGCTGCTTCATTGGTGGATATGGATCTGCATGTGCTGAAAGAGGTGCCTGCCAACTTCAATGTCATGGAGTTTGAGCAGCAGAAGCTCAAGGAGCGCGGTATTCCTCGTCAGATCTTCCCACGCTATCGTGTGACCAATTTCTCTCACACCATGGGTGGTGGCTACACAGCTGGCTACTATAGCTATCTGTGGGCTGAGGTTTACGAGTGCGACGCTTTCCAGGCATACAAGGAAGCTGGCAATGTGCTCGACAGCAGCATCGCTCAGCGTTTCCGCGACAACATCCTCGCTCCTGGTGGCATCGACGATGGCATGACCATGTATCGCAATTTCCGCGGTCGTGATCCCAAGATCGATGGCCTCCTCGAGAATCGTGGATTGAAGTAAGAATTCTAAATCCCCCGCCCTCAACGACGGGGGAGAATATTTTTTGATTATGGTGAAAGATTACGTCTATTATCTTTTCGATTTCGACCTGACATTGGCTGATTCTTCACGTGGCATCGTGATGTGCTTTACCCATGTGCTGCAACGTCATGGCTATCACGATGTGACTGAGATGCAGATCAAGCGAACCATCGGCAAGACCTTAGAGGAATCTTTCTCCATACTTACTGGCATCAAAGACCCCCAACAACTGGCTGCATGGAAGCTGGAATACACCCATGAGGCCGATATCTACATGAACGACAATACGGTGCTGTTTCCAGAAACTGTTTCCGTATTGACAAAGTTGAAGGAACAAGGTGCCAAACTGGCCATCATCTCCACCAAGTATCGCTATCGCATACAAGGCGTGATGGACAGGTACTTTCCCAAGGATTTCATCGATGTCATCATTGGTGGCGAAGACGTGAAAGTGGCCAAGCCAGACCCCCGAGGCGTCAAGGCTGCCCTGAAGAGATTGAAAGCCAAGAAGAAGTATGCCCTCTATGTTGGCGATAGTACGGTGGATGCTGAAACGGCCAAGAATGCTGGTGTCGATTTCTGTGGGGTGCTCAATGGTTTGACAACTTTCGAGGAACTGGCTGCCTACCCTCATCGTCAGATACTCAACAATCTCACCTTGCTGCCTCTGCTACAGAAAGATGTTGTTGCCAAACCCAAAAGATTCAACATCATTCCCGCTGAATGGATTGTAAAGCACAGAGCATTCAAAATCAAACAGATAAGAGGAATCAACGATGTACCATTGGAGAAGCCGGAAGGTCATGTTTGTTTGAATTGCGGTGATGTCTATGAAGGCGATTTCTGTCGCAGTTGTGGACAGCCAGCCAAGACCAGTCGCATCACATTGAAGAACTCATTCTCCAATTTCTTTTCTTCCTTCTTCAGCATCGAGAGTGGTTTCCTGCGCACCTGCTACGAACTGTGGTACCGTCCCGGATATATGGTCATGGATTTCATCCGAGGTAAGCGTCAGTCGTACTACAAACCTTTCTCCCTACTCATCGTCATGGCGGCACTTTTCATTGTGGCTGTCCACCTTCTCGACCCCAGCTCAGTGACCAGCAAGACAGATGCAGAAGAAAAGACGGTTTGGGAACGGGTATCTGAAGCCCTGAACAATGAACAGAACGACTCCACCCTAACCATCGATGACATCATTGGTCCGAAAGAGGAAGTGGACAGAGACAGTAAGCACTACAAGTCTGGCTATGAAAACGGCAAAATCATCTCCACCTGGGTCTTTCAGCACACAGGTCCAGGCTCTTATTTTTACGCCGTCATGGATTTGTTGAAGGAATGGTTTGAAGGCAACCAAGCCTTTCTGTTCATCACCACCATACCTTTATATATTTATGGGGCACGCCGAGGCTTCCGTCACAGTCGCGTCAACAATAGGCTCAACATAGGAGAATATACCTTTATCTTTGGCTATTTTGGTTCGCAGCTCATCATGAGAGACATGCTGTTGATACCTTTTTATGGATCAGCCATTGCCAACGTCACCTTCGGAAGTGGACTTACCATCAGTAGCTTCATCGAGTTCCTTATTATGTTGCGCAATTTCAAGCAGCTGTACCAGCTCGATTGGAAGGCCACCATCATGGGCACCATCAAGACCTATATCTATATGATGATCTCACTGTTGATGGTTATCATCGTGGGGGCTATCCTCCTCGGACTCATTGTCCTAGGCATTATAGGCATTGTTGAGATATTTAGATAAACCATCATGAACACCCTTATCCGACCAGCGAGAATTAAAGATGCACCAGCCATTGCCCGCGTCATTGCCTTTGGCTTTGGCGAAGACATGTTAAGGCAGTATTGTGGTGAAAACGGACTTGCCATCATGGAAGACTTGGCAAGCATGGAAGTGTCGCAATACAGCTATCACAACGCCTTGATGGCAGAGGTTGATGGTCAAGTAGTTGGAGCCATCGTGGGTTACGACGGAGGCCAGTTGCAGCAACTGCGTCGCCCCACCCTCGACTACATCTATCAGCAGGCAGGCTTCATGCCTCAGATTCAGGAAGAAACAGAAGCAGGCGAGTTTTATCTCGACTCCTTAGCCGTTTTTCCTACCCATCAGCATCAGGGCATCGGCAAGGCACTGATACTCGCTCTGTGCGATAAAGCCTTCAGCGAAGGACATCAACGTGTTGGCTTATTAGTGGATATGGAAAACCCTCATGCTGAGAGCCTGTATTCCTCCTTGGGCTTCCAGCACATCAATCCCAAAACATTGTTTAACCACCAGCTGTGGCACATGCAGAAAACGGCATACTAACTAAAAAAACATCAGTAAAGAGAGCTTTATTTGCGTTTTTTTTCGTAATTTTGGCTCATAATTTGTTAGACGATTATGAGAATAGACATCATTACCGTATATCCAGAGATGATAGAGGGGTTCTTCAACTGCTCGATATTGAAGCGTGCACAGGACAAGGGATTGGCTGAAATCCATATCCATAACCTGCGCGACTACACCCTCGACAAGTATCGACGTGTGGACGATTATCCTTTTGGTGGCTTTGCTGGTATGGTGATGAAGATTGAACCAGTGGAACGTTGCATCAATGCCCTGAAGGCTGAGCGCGACTACGATGAGGTGATATTTGTCACTCCTGATGGCGAACAATTCTGCCAGTCAATGGCTAACGACCTGTCGCTCAAGCAGAACATCATCATTCTATGTGGGCATTTCAAGGGCATCGACTATCGCATCCGCGAGCATTTCATCACCAAGGAAGTTAGCATTGGCGATTATGTACTCACTGGTGGCGAACTGGCTGCTGCCGTGATGTCGGATGCCATTGTGCGCATCATCCCTGGCGTGATCAGCGATGAGCAATCGGCCCTCTCCGACTCTTTCCAGGACAATCTCCTGGCTGCACCTGTCTATACGCGTCCCTCTGAATACAACGGCTGGAAAGTACCAGATGTGCTGCTCTCTGGCAATGAGGCTAAGATTAAAGAATGGGAAATGGAGCAGTCGCTTGAACGCACCAAGCGTCTGAGACCAGATCTACTTAACAAATAATGTGACATACCATGAAAATGAAAACCCTTTTATTAGCTTTGGTAGCCACCATCACGCTGCCTGCTTTCATGAAAGCGGAAGCAGGACCCGATTGGCTCAAAAAAGCTGTCTTTTACCAGATTTACCCATCCAGCTATATGGATAGTGATGGAGATGGCATAGGTGACATTCCTGGCATCACCTCCAAGCTCGACTATCTGCAATCCTTGGGTATCACAGCCTTGTGGCTGAACCCCATCTATGTGTCTGGTTGGCAAGACGGTGGCTACGATGTGATTGATTTCTATCAGGTTGACCCTCGCTTTGGCACCAACACCGACTTGGTAACCCTAGCCAACGAGTTGCATAAGCGTGGCATGAAGCTTTGCCTAGATTTGGTGGCTGGTCATACCAGCGACAAAAGCGAATGGTTCCTGCAATCGAAGAGTGGTAAAGACCTGCGCTACAGCGATTACTACATCTGGACTGATGAGATTACTGATGAAGAAAAGGAACAAATCAAGAAGCGTTACGAGGCTCCTGATCCTTCTGCCAGCACCATAGGTCGTTTTGTGGAAGCCAACGCTCCTCGTGCCAAATACTATGAGAAAAACTTCTACGAGAGTCAGCCAGCTCTGAATTACGGCTATGCCAATCCTGACCCTAATCATCCTTGGGAGCAGCCAGTCGATGCCCCTGGTCCAAGAGCTACTCGCCAGGAACTCAAAAGCATCATGACTTTCTGGTTCT
Organism: uncultured Bacteroidales bacterium; assembly: GCA_902783615.1. Lineage (GTDB taxonomy): Bacteria > Bacteroidota > Bacteroidia > Bacteroidales > Bacteroidaceae > Bacteroides. The sequence continues at coordinate 16,090 of CACZRQ010000001.1, forward strand.
ACAAAGGAGTTGATGGTTTCCGTGTGGATCTGGCTTCTTCATTGGTAAAGAATGATCCTGACAAGAAGGAGGTTAGTAAGCTGTGGCAGGAAATGCGTCAGTGGCGCGACCAGAACTTCCCTGATAGAGCCTTGATTGCCGAATGGTTCAATCCTGATCAGTCTCTGCCAGCAGGCTTCGACATCGACTTCTATCGCATTGGCGGCAGAGGTGCAGCTGCAGTCAACCTGTTCCGTCTCAACACCACAAATGCCTTTGGTGGTGGCAATATGCCCAAGGCGTATTTCGATAAAGCTGGTCTGGGAGAAGTAAAGGGCTTTGTCGATGCCTTCGACAAGACCTACACCCACACCCGTGAGTATGGCTACCTGTCGTTACCAACAGGTAATCATGACTCTGAGCGCATGAGTCAAGCCCCTCGCACCATGCAAGACCTCAAGGTGGCCATGACTTTCCTGCTCACCTTGCCTGGCACTCCTTTTATATATTATGGCGATGAGATTGGCATGAAGCAGCAATTTGGCTTGCCAAGCAAGGAAGGAAGCAATGCCCGCTCTGGTTGTAGAACTCCCATGCAATGGTCTGATAATGAAACAGCTGGATTCTCTACAGCAAGTGTCGATAAGCTCTATCTGCCTGTTGCTACAGAAAATGGCAGCATCACCGTTGAAGCTGAGGAGAAAGACCCCAACTCCCTGCTCAACTATGTGAAAGGCTTGTTGAAGCTACGTCGTGACTCTGAGGCATTGAACAACGATGGTACTTGGTCTTATGTGGGTAAGACAGAACAACCCTACCCAATGGTCTATCGTCGCAGCTCCGATTACGAGGACTATATCGTGGCATTGAACCCCAGTGGCAAGAAGGTGAAAACCACCATCAACGCACAGGGAGCATCTACTGCCACCATCGTATATGGCACAGGCAAAGGCACCTACAAGATACAGCCCAAGGGAAAAGGTGACATCATTACCCTCGACCCTTGTAGTGCTGTGATTGTCAAACTCGAGGGTTGCCAACAGTGTGATGAAAAAAGTAATAAAAAGAATAGCAAATGAAGATGAATAGAATTGTATTGATAACAGGAGCCACAAGCGGCATAGGATTGGCTTGTGCAAGAAAGTTTGCCGAAAACGGCGACAAATTGATTCTCACAGGTAGAAACGAACATCGCCTGGCAGAGATCAAGAAAGAGCTGTCAGCCAAAGGCGTTGAGGTGTTGACATTGGGTTTCGATGTGAGAGACAGGGATAAAGCCATCAAGTATCTGGAGAATCTACCTGCTGAATGGCGGAACATCGATGTACTCATCAACAATGCAGGACTTGCCTTGGGCTTGGAGCCTGAATATGAGGGCAGTTACGATGATTGGGAAACCATGATTGACACCAACATTAAGGGTTTGCTCACCATGACGCGTCTCGTTGTACCAGGGATGGTGGAGCGCAATAGTGGCCATATCATCAACATAGGCTCTGTGGCAGGCGATGCAGCCTACGCTGGTGGCAATGTGTATTGTGCCACCAAGGCAGCCGTCAAGGCGCTGAGTGATGGCTTACGAATCGATGTAGCCAATACCTCCATCCGTGTCACCAACCTGAAGCCTGGTTTGGTAGAGACCAACTTCAGCAATACTCGATTCCACGGTGATACCGCTCGTGCCAGCAATGTCTATAAAGGCATTCAGCCCCTCACGGGCGATGACATTGCCGATGTGGCGCTCTATGCAGCCAATGCCCCTGCCCATGTGCAGATAGCCGAGGTGCTGATTTTGGCTACCCATCAAGCCAGTGGAAGCGTGATTGTCAGGAAGTAAAAACATGAGGCGATTCGTTTTATTCATACTGATAATCATATCATTATATGGTTATACCATAGCAGATGATACGGTAAGGGAAGGACAGCAAGTAACCCTTACCGACAACTGCTATGGAACCGTTGTGCCTGAGACGCTCGACAAGTTGGTGGAGTACACTCGAAACGACAATTTCGACATGTTCTCCACCTTCTTCAAGTTCGGCTATGCCATCTTTCTCGACAAAGGCATGACTGCCACAGTGCTCAAAACACAGCAAGACAAAGTGCTCATAGAATTACCCAACCATACTCGCTTCTGGGTGTTTGGGCATTATTTGAAGGAATAATCCAAACATTTGCCCGCATTTTTTGAAAAATATGACACTTTGAGGGAACTTATTGGGATACACTTTCAGATACTAAATTCACATGAAATAACCGATTATTGCTTGATGAAAGTATCATAAATCGCTATGTTTTTTCTGCATAGCAATTACGGGGATTCATCTAAAGTATTCACTTTCAATAAGTTATTAATTTTTGTTGCAGTTGTTGCAGTTGTTGCAGTTCATTTCAACATCTGTACAAATAGCAAAGAGAAATCTTTATATATATATAAATATATATATAAAGAAATTTTCTTTCACACTTTCATGGCTTAATTTTTAACTGCAACAACTGCAACAACTGCAACAGACCCTGCCCAGGTTGTGTGTTTATCAGGTCAGTTGGGGTTGGGTTCGCCACCCCTATTTGCTCACCAATTTTACGCGCTAACTAGAAAAATTATGCGCCCCAATTAGAAAGCCTAAATTGGCCTGGATGAAACGAGAGGTCGAAATGAAGGACGAAACAAGGGACAAAAAATATTTTGGAAATTTATATCGAAATATTTGGTATTTTATAATATATTATATATCTTTGCACCGTCATTAGTAAACAACATCCACCTGTGAGCTCAAGCAAGACTCGATGTGCACTAAGTAGGATTGCAAAACATGTTGGGATGGATGATGGGTTCTAAAGGCAATGAGAAAATTGGGTTTAACCAATTGAAACGATCTTTGAAATTTTGGATTTGAAAGTAATAGCAAATGCACAACGGAAGATTGAGAATAAATATCCGAAGCAGAAGAGGCCCCAAAAACTCCCCCTCTTAGTTTGGATAAATCGCTCACACTCGGGATAGCTCAAGCAAGATTGGCTCTCCTCTCGCTTACTCACGGTTTTGAGGGGGTGGCGCGAAGCGACGGGGGCGTGTGTTATATCGGGGTACAACACACTATCAATTGTGTAAGTTCTATCGGGATCAACACACTCCCTCCCCCTAGCTAAGGGGGGAGAGTCTTTGTGAAAATTCCTGCACTCTGATAGGCTTAACTAAAGGGGAGAGTCTTCTGGACACTCCGATAGGTTACATAACTAAGGGAGAGAGCCTCTTTCCAGAAGGTTATTAGGGCCTATGTGGAGAGGCGTTAAGCGAAAGCGAGCTTAGCGCGTTAAAAGCGGCATAATGTCTGAGCGAAGCGAG
>CACZRQ010000002.1 GCA_902783615.1 uncultured Bacteroidales bacterium
TACAAGCACTATGAGTACTACACCCTGTGGGGTAACTTGGGTAACGTATATTCATACGACCGCGTAGAGAAGGCTTGGAGTCCAAGCAATCCTAACGGTACCCTGCCTTTGTGGGTATTCGGTGACACTCACGCTGAGAATACAGAGTCTCACTCTGGCTATGTAACCAACGGTTCTTACCTGCGTATGCAGACCCTGACCTTAGGCTACTCTCTGCCTAAGAAGCTCGTCAGCAAGCTGACCTTGAGCCGCATCCGCGTTTACTTCCAGCTGTCTAACGTATTCACCATCACCGGTTACGAGGGTCTCGATCCTGAAGTAAACCGTGTGGATAGCGATAGAAACAAGGGTGTTGACTACGGTGCATACGGTATGCCACGCCAGTATCTGTTTGGTGTTAACATTGACTTCTAATAATTGACGATTGACAATTGACAATTGACAATTAATAAATTAAGAACTAAAAAAATACAAGAATAATATGAAAAAAGCAATAATCTATTCAGCTATGGCATTGGCTACCCTGTCAATGAGCAGCTGCGGTGACAGCTTCCTGTTGCTCGATCCTGCAGGCTCTGTATCAGAGGGTACGCTGACCACTGCGGAGGGTATTGACATGGTGCTGACAGGTGCTTACTCATCCCTCAACAACATGAACCAGACAGGTTGGATGGGCTACGCTTCACTGGCAAACTATGTATTCGGTGACGTAGCAGGTGCAGATGCCAACAAGGGTTCCCAGTCTTCCGACCAGTCTGACTTTACCGCTATCGAGGTTTACCAGTTCTCAGCTGCAAACTCTTACATTCAGGGTAAGTGGGCAGGTGTATATGAGGCCGTTAAGCGTTGCAATAACGTGATTGACATGGTTGGCAAGGCTGGCGACAAGATTGCCAACCCCGACCAGATCATCGGTCAGGCAGAGTTCATCAAGGGCGTTTGGATGTTCGAGGGTATCCGTATGTTCGGTGCTGCTATTCCTTATGTGACCCTGGAGGACTATCAGAGCGCAACCGACCCACAGGTTTCCAACGTGGCTGAGGGCGGTAGCTATGTATATATCTGGAGCCAGGTTGAGGCTGACCTGAAGAACGCAGCTGCTAAGCTGCCTGCTACATGGCCTAATGCCCAGTCTGGTCGTGCTACCTCTTGGATGGCCAAGGCTATGCTGGCTAAGCTGTACATCTACTGGTCTTCTCCATTCAACGGCAAGAACGCTTCTGCCAACCACTGGAGCGAGGCTAAGAGCCTGTTGGACGACATCATCAACAATGGTGTTGACGCAAGAGGTCAGAAGTACAAACTGGCTGACAAGTATAGTGACCTGTTCAACAACGCAGCTACCTCTGACTGGACCGGTGAGTCTGTATTCGACGTACAGCTGACCATCTCCGGTACCCAGACTGATTCTAACGCTATCATCTCTAACCCTGCTCCTGGTAGCCCTGGTGCTCTGGGTATTGGTGGTTGGGGTTTCTACCAGCCAACTTATGAGTTCGTGAACAGCTTCATCGTTGACGACAATGGTCTGCCTCTGGCTAACTACACTAGCCGTGCTCCTCTGACAACTATCCCTGCAGGTACTCCTGTAACCGACCTGGATACTCCAGTTGATCCACGTTTGGACTACTGCGCCGGCCGTTTCGGCGTTCCTTACCTGGACTACGGTATTCCTACCGAGTTGAACGGTTGGGTTCGTGACTACACCAATGGTGGTCTGCAGATGAACATCAAGTACCAGCACAGAAAGTCTGACCGCGGTTCAACGGCTGTTGCTACTGCTATCAGTTCTAACGCTGCCAACTATCACGTGATCCGTTTCGCTGACATCCTGCTGATGCGTGCTGAGTGCGCTATCGAGGAGGGTGACCTGTCAACAGCTCTGACCCTGATTAACAAGGTTCGCGCTCGTGCAGCTAACAGCTTCGTTGAGAACCCAGCTGCCGGCAAGGTATTCGAGGACAAGGTTAACGGCAAGACCGTTAATGGTGCTGCTGCTCACTACCGCATTGGTCTGTACACTAGCTTTGCAGATGCTACTGCAGCTCGTACAGCATTGGAGCGTGAGATGCGTGCTGAGTTCGGTATGGAAGGTCACCGCTGGTTCGATATCGCTCGTTGGGGTACCGTTGCCAAGGTGCTGAACGACTATCGCGAATATGAGGGTGAATTCTTCCCAGGCAAGTTCGGTAACGTTTACAACGTGAACTGGGTAACCTTCCCAATTCCTCAGACTGAGATTCAGACCGCTATGGGTCGTATCGTTCAGAACGAGAACTGGAAATAATAGTCTAAACCTAATACGATAGATAGGTTTCTCTAACCAAAGGAGGGGCGAGTCTTTGGGCTTGCCCCTCTTTTTAAATTTAATAGTCAGTGGTCGCTGATTGGACCTCATTAGCCAATTAAGCCCATAAAATGTCATGAAGCTAACGAAAAACATTGCATTGTACTTGCTCTTGCTAATCACTCCGCTCTATGTTTGGTATCTGCACCAGAGTCAGGAGCCTATGTTGATGTATCGCGAACAACAGCAGATATTTCTGTGGGATGGAGATTATGTGGCAAGACTGTTGAAGCAGACTGGTGGTTTTGCTACCCTGTCTGCCCAATTCTTGGTGCAATTCTTTTCTGCTCCGTGGATATCCTCTGTCATCACTACCCTCATCATCACCTTGATTGGCTACATACTATGGCTTATTTTGCACCGATTCAATAAAAGTGTGATTTGGTTTCCTGTGTCAATGTTCACTGCTTACCTGCAAGGAATGTATTTGTTGGAAATAGGATACCACTATGACGGGCTACTCGCCTGGCTGATGTTTGCCATCATGCTATATTTGTACCTATCATTATCAGAGAACACAAGCGCGATTTTCAAAACATTAATAGGGATTACCCTCACCTTACTACTATATGTTTATGTTGGCAGCATAGCTTCACTATTTGCCATAAGTGCCTTCTCTTTTGACATGCTGCATGATGTCAGGAAAGGTTGGATGTCATCTGTGTATATCCTAACATGTCTATTGGCAGCCCTGATAACCGTTGCCAATGGTAGCATTGTAGGCTTTGACTATGCATTATGGACGAAAGGGTATTATGAATACCATGTTGAACAAGGATTGTGGCAATCGCTCTCATGGATAGTTGTGCCACTTGTAATCATTGCCGCCAAGCTGACAAGCCACATAAAACTAAAGCCTTTTATCCATCTGACACTTTGCATCATTTTGCTGTTTTCAGGAGGGGGCTTTATATACCTTCAATCAGAGAAAAAGATTAACAAGGACTTCCGTACGCTGACAGAATTGAATAGAAGTGTCAACCAAGAAGACTGGGAAGGAATTGTAAACAACAAAAACCTGAATTACCAGAATTACCTGCACCTCAATTACCTCAACTTGGCGATTTCACATCAAGGCCGCATGATGACAGACCTTTTCAAATACCCACAAAAAGGGTCACAAAGTCTGCTGGTGAGTTATCAAGCCTATAATGACATCAACGTGCTGTTCAGCCACATCTATTATCATACGGGGGTGATAAGTGAGGCTTTGTGTCTTTCATTCGGTACCATGATAGCCACCACTTTTGGCAATCCTTCGATGCTGAAGTTGCTGGTGAAGGAACGGCTGATTTATGGAGACTATCAGGTGGCAGAGAAATACATCACGAGACTTGAAAAAACCTATGGCTATAAAGACTGGGCTGTGGAGATGCGCAAGTTTCTTTTCAATGACGAGGCAGTAAATAACGACCCGGAATTGGGTGAGAAACGAAAAAGCCTTCCAACATCACAACCAAGATTCGTAGTTTTGGATGGCTTGACGGCAGATCTCATCAAAGTGGTTGAAACAGGAACAGAAGAGCAGAATGCATTGGAGTATTTGATGGCGATGTTGATGCTCGACAAGAATATGCCAGGCATCAAGAGTTTGGTTGAAAAGTATGCGGATATATTTTGGCACACTGGTTTGCCAACGCTTGTACAGGAAGCGATAACCACATACGCAGAAAATGATTCCGACTACTGCGCTACGCACGGGGTAACCCAGGACACGATGAACCGTTTCCAAGTCTTTCGACAACGTGCCTTGGAGGCAAGACGAAACGGACAGAATCAACAAGCGGCATTGGCACAGTTCCGTGGAACGTTTTGGTATTATTACATGTTTGGGTAAACAAATCTAAAATATGAATATCATCAAGTATATCAGCACATCAGCCATTCTCCTACTGCTTTTCGCATGTAGCCAAAAAGGAGTGAATATCATCCGTCAGACAGATGATACACTTCCTATTTTCCCTGATTATGACGGTGTAACCATTCCTGTCAACATCGCTCCACTGGATTTTACCGTACTGGAATCTGGGGAGTACAATCTCACAATCATGGGGAAGGATGATAACATACATGTTCGTTCAACAGACAATGCCTTTGACATTCCCTTGAAAGCCTGGAGGAAACTGCTATCAGCCAATGCTAACACAGCACTGACATTCAGGGTTTCAAAAAAAACGGACGAAGGTTGGGTGGCCTACAAAGACATGCACATCCAAGTTTGTGCCGAACCTATAGACCCCTATCTCGCTTATCGTCTGATACCTCCCTATGAACAATGGAACCGTATGGGCATTTTCCAACGTAATCTGGAGAGCTTTGAAGAGACGCCCATCTTCGAGAACAAGATGACAGATTACGGATGTGTGAACTGTCACACTTTCAATCAACGTCAACCCAGCCAAATGCTGTTTCATAGTCGCGCCAAGGCTCCTGGAACTGCCTACATAAACAATGGTGTGGTTACTAAGTTAAACACCAGAACGGAAGAGACCCACGGCAACATGCAGTATCCCTACTGGCATCCGTCAGGCAGATACGTGGTGGCTTCCGTCAATTCCACCTGGGAAAGCTACTATTATCATGCCCAAGACCGTGTGGAGGTTTTCGACACAGAATCGGATGTTTTTGTCTATGATATGGAAAACGACGAGGTGTTTGGCAATGAACTCCTTTCCTCTCCCCTTGCCTATGAGACTTTCCCCACGTTCTCTCCAGATGGCAAAAAGCTGTATTTCTGTACGGCAGAAGCCGTTGACAGTGTGGCCCATCATATCGAGAAGTTGAAATATAGTCTTTGCAGCATAGATTTCGATGCAGAGAAGGGAGAATTGGGAGCAAGGGTCGATACCCTCTTCAACGCAAGAACAACAGGCTTGAGCATATCGCATCCAAGAATATCTCCAAATGGGAATTACATGGTGGTATGTCTGACTAACTATGGCAATTTCCCTGTGAACCACAAAGATGCCGACCTGTTTATCATAAATATGCATTCTGGGGAGATGAAGCCATTGATAGGCGCCAATAGCGATTATGCCGACAGCTATCATACTTGGAGCAGTGATTCGCATTGGATGGTGTTCAGCAGCCGAAGAATAGATGGCTATTATTCCCGCCCATACATCACTTATATAGATGAGAAAGGTCAAGCAAGTAAGCCTTTCTTGTTGCCACAACGCAATCCTTACAAGTTCTATCAAGACCAGATGATGAGCTACAACCTGCCCGAGTTAATCGCTACCAAAGTAGAAAACAACCAGCGCAAGATAGCCCTTACATTGAAGAACCAACCTGGAACGAATATGACGTTTAGGAATGCCTTGTCCAAATAGATACATCAGTTTTTTGTAATAATGTCATAACCATTCGCCTACAAAGACATTGGGTTGCGGCCTTGATTTTTATCTCCACCTAAGTAAAAATAGATTTTTTTTATGTATGTTTGCAGTGTAAAACAAAAAAACATGAAGAAGGGCATCAACTCAATCTGAATAATGGAAAGGAATAAAGAGATATATAAGGTGACATTGGTGGGAGGAGCCGTGAATGTGATACTGCTGCTCTTCAAGTTTGTGGCAGGCATTGTGGGGCACAGTGCGGCGATGGTGGCCGATGCCGTTCATTCACTGAGCGACTTCCTGACCGACATTATTGTGATTCTTTTTGTGCGCATTAGTGGGAAGCCCAAGGATAAGGGGCATGACTATGGGCATGGGAAATATGAAACACTGGCGATGACCATTATCGGGCTGGCACTGCTGGCAGTGGCCATCGGCATCCTCTATGATGGTGTGATGAAGATTGTGACGTGGGCACAAGGAGGACAGTTTCAAGCTCCTGGCACGTTGGCTCTTTGGGCAGCACTGCTGTCTGTTGTCCTGAAAGAAGCGGTGTACCGTTACTCAATGGTGAAGGCACGAAAGCTGAACTCGCAAGCCGTAGAAGCCAACGCTTGGCATCACCGCAGCGATGCCCTCTCGTCGATCGGTACCGCCATCGGCATTGGTGGTGCCATCTTCTTAGGTGAACGATGGACGGTGCTCGACCCCGTGGCCTCAGTCATTGTAGGTGTCTTCATCGTGCATGTGGCTATCGGATTGTTGCGAAATGGCATCGGTGACCTGATGGAACAGTCGCTCCCAGATGAGGTGGAGGCTGAGATTTTACAACTGGCAGGCTCAGTAAAGGGCGTGTCTGAGCCTCACGACCTGCGCACGCGTCGCATCGGTAACCATTATGCCATTGAGATGCATATCCTGATGGATGGTCAGATTCCCTTGCGTGAAGCACATGATAAAGCCTCAGAAGTAGAAGAACTCCTGAGGCTTCATTACGGGGTTGAAACGCACGTTGTCGTGCATGTAGAACCGAAATAATCACCTATTGTGATTCAGCAATATCCAAACTACGCCTTCAGTAATTGACGCGAAATGGGGGTATCTGTCGTGATGAGTAGGATTCTCTATGCCATCCAATACCACTGGACCACATTCGTAATAGACCTTGCCCTGACCGATGTAACGGGGACATTCTTCGCCCTTGGTGAGGACGAGCTTCGTCACGCCATCGGTGATGGTGATGCCCTCGAAGATGCACGGACTGTCGGCCAAGCCTGAGCTACCGCCAATGGCTGTTGCAGAACCGTTGCCTATGGCCTCCACTTCACCACCAGTGATGAGGATGGTTCCGCCATAACCGCGATAGCCTATGCCCGGACTGCTGTCGCCACCCTCAGCCCTGACCTTACCGCCAGTGATGGTGATATCGCCAAACGATGTGCCAAAATAGGCTCCAATACCGGCTGCTCCAAGGCCACCAATGGCATTCACCTCACCACCCGTAATGGTGACATCGCCACTGCTCGAGTTCATGCCGTTGCCGATGCCGGCTGCACGAGAACCACCCTTAGCCGTTACACTACCACCTGTAATGGTGATATAACCACAAGACGCGCTGTTCATAGCTGCACCGATACCTGCACCACCCTCGCCATTGGCAATGGCCTCGATGGTGCCACCCTCGACGACGATGTTGCCACAAGGTATGCCATAGCCAGCACCGATGGCTGCCGCATAGCTGAAATAACCGCCTCCGCGACTGGAGGCCTTGAGCTCACCATCGCCCTTGAAAGTAAGCGTCTTATCCACAGGCACATGAATGGCCGGGTAAACCTCGTGGGCAGCAACCACTTCATTCTCTCCCTCTATAATGATGGTGGCATCGCCCAAGCAAGTGATGCCAGCGCCAGCATAAGCCTCGTTGTCGTCCAATCCGGTGATGTGGGCATCGCGCAAGGTGATGGTTGCTCCGTCGGCTATCGTGATATGAGTATCAGCGCGAGCCTGGCCTGTGAGCACATCACCATCCTGAGCCTCATAAAGTACCTTGTAGGCCAGATTGACAGGACCGCCTTCGGAAGGCTCAGAGAGCGGCAGATTGGCTGAGACATACAACTTGCCTGCCTCGAGCACGACAGACGGCTGCGAGATGGTGAACACACCCTCGGGA
>CACZRQ010000003.1 GCA_902783615.1 uncultured Bacteroidales bacterium
ATCAATCAAGTCTTTGCATGAAAACGCATCTATGACATCCCTGTCTTTGATATGGCAATAATGCCAATAAGGTCTCAGGAAGTCACCAGTTTCATTCAAAAGTTCCTGCAGCTTCTCAGTGGAAGCTGCGGAACTACTTATATCTATGATCCAAAGTGGGAGCATATTTTAAACTTCGTACTTAGAGGATAGGAATTTTGATACTGTATCTAAGCGCTCATTCAATATTTGCAGAATGTCACCAATCGTTTCTTTCTCTTTCTTTCCAGCTCGTTGCCAATCTGCATTCAACTGGTCTTTAAGCGATTTGACAGCTTCCTGATACTTCTGTCTGAGAAGATCGGGTGCCAAATAATTGATGTGCTTGATAAGATCTGATATCAATACTGCAAAACGTCCTGTAGTATAATATTTGGAGAATCCGTCAAGCAAGTCGGTCATCCTATACTCGGGTCGATCAATGGTAACTGTATGGTAGAGCCAGACACCACCTTCAGATAGTTTCAATTCCACTTTTTCATTATCTATCATTCTCAGAGCCTCTGAAGTAGCAAACTTTACTATTGAACCATCGGAAATGACAGGTGTATCCAAATAGTTCCCAATATTGTAGTCTTCTGTGCCTTTAACCATGATAGGACTATATGCTTCAGAAAGTTGGTTCATGATCAGATACTTTGCGAAGACAACCTGCTCTGGCTTGATTTCCCTCGGGAGCTTGATGTTGTCCGCATCGCCGCCAGAAACTGCAAACATTTGATGGAAGTGGCAGAACTCCTTGTTCATATAATCGTCATATTTTTTCTTCACATTCTTGTAAAGATCATAATATTCGAAAGACATACCCAGCTTTGTCACGATCTTATACATGACCGACGGATTGTTATCAGGTATCAATCGTGATGTAGAAGAAGATGCGTTGATGAATACTTTTTCAACGACTCCAGATGGGCCAACACAAAAAGCCTTGTCGGTGAGTTTGCTGGCTACCATCGCTTTGTTATAAGGGAAGAATAGGGTAGGCTGAGCCTTTTGCTGGATGTCGTTAGTAGCATCTACGTTAAGTCCTGTGAAAAAGTCTGACAGCGTCTTCTCATACCACTGCTTGCTGATGGTTTCATTCTGATGGACAAGTGACTTTACTGTATCTACAGTATAGCTGAGCAAATCTTCTATCGTTCGCTTAAAATCAGTAGCATAGATGTTAGTAAAGAGATGGCTTTCTTCATCTATGATATATTTCTTTTGAATCATCTCTTCAGAATTCTGACTTATCATTTGGCTGAATATGCCTTCCAATGAATGTTCAGGATCACCATTGCGAAGAGGAGTAAAGCCTTCACCTGGCACATAATCTGTTGTGTGCCCGATAACCAACCCATACCATTCGGAAAACAAATTACCATCTTCTCGCCAACCGTTCCCATCAACGTATTCTGTTATGTCAGGGAGGAATATTGTAGTAACGTCCTCTTTTGCAGTGTAGAAAATCCTAGCCAGATTGGTATAGTCATGAGCCACACCCTTATCACCGATAAGAACAGACGTTGCTTCTGCTATCAATTTGCGTACATGAGTGATAATCCGGTCAATAATGCCACGGTCGCCTATTACAAGTTCACGAATCATGTCAAATGCTTCTTCGGAGAGCATAACCTTTACGCTGGCTTCTACCCAGTCTTTTAAACGGGAGAAGAATATTTGAACATCGTTGGCATTGCTGCTAATAGTCCTTTCTTTAATGGTTATCTGAATAGCTTTCTGATAGAGGTCATCCAGCTCTTTTTCAATACTGTCTCTGTTTTCAGTGAGTGATTTACGACTGGAGAGTGAACCTTGTTGAAGGATGCTCTTATTATTATCAGTGGTGTAGGCGATGTAGAGGTCTGTGCAGTAAGCATCTAATTCTTGCAGTATATCCTTGACATATTGAAGACCCCATTTCCTGCCGTTTTCTTCAGCCCAACCCCATAGGTCATGCTCTAAGGCTTTGCGAGTTTTATTCTTTTCCTCGCCGCGATTATGAATGGCAGTTTCAATGGAATCAATCAAACTGCGAGCTTCTTCAATCGAAACGTTGGCTGGTAATTTTTTCATTACCTTGTCCTCATTGTCGCGAATTAAGTTATCAGGCATTTCTTCTTCTATCATCTCCATCGCTTTACCATTGATAATGCGGAAGTAAGATTTCTTGTCGGCTCCACTGTTGAATAAAGTACTCTTTATGACAGATTCAAAGAGAGTCGTCATTAGTTTCTTCTTCTCATCGGTCGATTCTATTGGTGCACCGATAATTCCATAACGGAGCATCTCGTATTTAACTCGGAGTGCAATGTAGTTTTCAAATTGTTCCTCTGGCTTTCGCAAGGCCATATATCCCATTGGTATTAGGAAGAACTCTGGACTATTGATTACATCACCGCCTTCATTATTTACCAAAAATGACTTAAAGCCACTGGCACCTTTTCCACTGTGAATATAGAACATGAGCTCTGCTGTGTTAGAGTACATTTTGTTAATGTCACCCATATTGTTGTTGTTTTCCGTATGGATATCAATAGGGATGCAAAACTCGAATGGACGGAATCCCATTTCTTCATCGAAGAGCTCGTCTCCAGTTGTTATCGCCATTCGGTGGAATAGCTTGTTTTTGGAAGCATCTTTGTTCCACTTTTGGAACGTTTCCAACTCGTTAAAAACTGCATAAGCATTTCGTGGATATCTATCATTGTCCAGATTTACATCCATAAATGCACGTGGCATATAGAGAATAAGACCCAGCTTTGGATTACCTCTGTCTATATATGTGCGATGCAACATGTTCACCAAGTAGAGAACGTCAAGAACGCAACCACTTCCTGTGCCGCCGTTGCAGCTGGCCACTACCCAATAATGGATGATGTTTTTTTCTGTACTGTTCTCAACAAGATTTAGTTTTTGGATTTTATCTTTTAGCATCGGGATAAATTTATCTTCCTTGCGTCCAAAAGCTATACGGGACTGAAGACGAAATGCACCTGCACCGAAAGAGAGGTCTCTGTTTTCCATCGTTTCTGCGACATCTTTAGAACATGCCTCAATGATGCGGCGATTGATCTTCAAATCGGGGTGATCTCCAGCTTCTAAATAGCTGATATATGGGTTGATGTCTCCCATGTCAAGAAGCTCGTCGTCATTGATGAATTTGGTTTTACCGCCCTCATACAAGCTCCTATACTTATCGTTTGCTTCAGCAACATCTCTTTTGTCTGTATCGACAAAAATAAAACGATAGGTTTCGTTCATTACCTGAAGTCGGGTTTTCATCTCTGTTCCCTTAGCTCTCTCGTAGATTTTGTACTTTAGAGGGGCAAGGGTGTTAACGCCAGAGCCGCCCAGACCGATGAAAATGTGTTTTTCTGCCATAGAATTATTTATTTTAATTGTTAATTGTCCAACGAATTCGATAATCGCCAATGGTTATAGTTGTATAACGACCAATAGACGGATGTTGATGAGGCCCGTATTTTACGCCAAACTTAAATGAAGACCCTTTCAACATACTAACAACGTATTCGGGATGTTTAAGAGGACGCAAAAAAGGATTGTGACGTTTTACGTCTATTTTGATTTGCCAATTGGCTTCAGGTACGGACAAGAAGCCAGCGCCCTTGCCAAAATCTACCATGTTCAAATTTTGAGCTTTTTTCTTCTCTGTAACAGCTTCACCACTATACATTACATCAAACCTGCCATTTATCCGATAGGAATCAGAATTGTTTTTGTGAATAGCACGGATTACCAATACTATATAGATGATGATGAGCGCGATAATTAGGAAACACAACCAGAGGGGTAGTGGATAGCAAAATACCCACTCGTCAATGGGGGTTGTTCCTTGGAATCGAGGCGCTTCGAAACCAAGTTTGCTCAATTCGGCTTCGTATGGTACATCAAACGAGGCGTTGGCTATTATATCTCCTTTTATCTTCTTGAAAGATGGGGTGAAAATGCTGGTCTTCTGATGGTTGAACTTACCAGCTGCAAATGAATCATTTTCGTTTGCTGTGCTTACTGGCAATTTGGAGTTGAAATCAAAACCTTTAGCTGATGTGCTTACCTCATCTATACTGATTCTATCGTAAACAGGATTGGATTTCCACAAAATCCCAAGATTTAGATTTCCGTCAATGTCTAATGATGGTTCAATGGAAAAATTGACAGGCTGTATTTTATGCATGATAAGTGCATAGAACTTGTCTAACAGAATGGCATTCTTACGTTGTGTAAACCAGTCTGATAAAGCAGTTCCACTTGTAATTGGCACATGGTTGAAACTGAAAGACTTAGGGAAAACATTTCTTACCTTCTCTAAATCTCGACCAGTTCCTGGGAGTTGTAAAGCAAAAACGAAAACATCGTTCCCTGATTGTTCTGTGGCAAAGCGTTTGGCAATACCATCCCAATCTTCTTTTCCCTTTCGCGCAGAGGATGGATCGTGTATGAAATCTGTTATGATAAAAACGAACTTGAGCTTACTGCGATCAATTTGTTTCATGTCTGTAGCAAGATACTGAAGCATGTTATCCAAATCGGTGTATCTGAAATACTTCTCCTTTTCAAATTCTGTTGTCGGCTTATTGTAAACTTGTTTGGCATAATTGATAAGGTTCGTGATAGTTTCCGGACCTATTTTTCCAGCACTTCCAACTTCATTTGTAGCCTCCCCTCCAAATTTGATAATGGATACATAGTCGCCTTCTTGAAGAGATTTGAAAAACTCTTCCAATGCAGGGACTACAGTCGATTGGTATTTATTCATAGTGCCGGAAACATCAATGGCAAAAATGTAGTCTGCCCTTTGACCTTCCAGCTCCTTGCCGAACTTATTCATCAGTTGCGGGTAGTCGGCTTTAAGCGCATCAAAACTCTGTTGCTGTGCAAGCAATAGAGAGGCACTAAGTGCGAGTGTTAAGATGACAAGAATCCTTTTCATATATTTATTTTGGTAGAAATGTATTAAACCATGTTTCTTCCTTATCGCATAATCCTACGAGCCATGCTGTAAGGGGACTTATTATTAGTTCCTTCAGAGGATGATGAGGGTTGTGCATGACTTCCTTTGGATACATTAATTCCATCCGTTCTGAGTTTTCGGCTGATTGAACATTTGTCTCATATAAATCTACAGCTCCAAATAGATGTAGAAATTCATGAATAATAGAACCTGCAGTCAATTTCCAATTTTCAGAATGATATAGGATAGCCCCTTCTGGTCCGTCTGACTCCCAATACGATGGGTTCGCATAACCGCGTCCTATCATATTGGCTATGATAAAGACAAGAGATTGGTTACATCCTGAATTCTTCTTTATCCACTCCGGATAGGATGCATCAACAGGATAACCGGCTGTTTCCAGATATTTTTCAGCAATACCCCATTGTGGATTTCCTGATTCGTAGTCTGGAACTATGTCTGTCATGAAAGGCTCAAAAAGGCCATGAACCCCATTGACAAACCTTAACTTCTTCCCATACTCATTCGCTTTCACTTCCAGCCATGATTCAGCATCACGAACATACTTAAAAAGATCCATTTTCTCAATTATTGACCAAGGATTATCTGAAACGAAGAAAGTAATTACATATATACTACCTTCGAGTTTCTTGGCACTTCCTTTATTGATATATGGATACATGGCTTTCATCAGCTGTTAAATAATAATATAGAATTGAATTCTTTTCTCTGTAACAGGCTATACCACAAAAAGCATGGCTAAATTAATATCCATCAAACCGTGTTTAAGATGTTAAAGAGTAAATATAATAATTCCATATTCTTTAGTTAGTATCATTTTTCGGCGTAAAGATAAACAATATTTTTCATATAGAGTAACTTTAGCTTATAAATCTATCAAGATTTTTTTTCCCCCCCCTCCACTCATGTTTGAATAGTTGGTTCAGGCGCAGAACTGGGTTACTTGAACCCAATTCTGCGCTGATTGTTTTTACGAGGCTCACACAGCGGAACGATGTCGTCTGGGGTGAGGGTACGAAGCAGGGACTTGTCGGTGATTTGCTGCTTCATGCAACGAGTGGCATGCTGGACGTAGATGCGCTCCAGCAGGTTGGCCACAAACCGGGCATTGCCCCAAGTTTCTGGCTCGCGAGTCTGGTAGGCTTGCTCCAAGGTGAGGCGATACTTCTTCCAAGCCTCAGCGGTAAACTCATACTTGTATTCCTCGATGCGACTTTTGGTGATTTCCATCAACTCGTCGATGGTGAAATCCCTGAACTCAAACTGATTGGGGAAGCGAGAATCGAATCCTGGATTGGTAGCTATCATCTGTAGCATGGGTTCCTTGTAGCCGCAAAGCAAGACGGCGATATCGCGTTGCTTCTCATCCGCCAAGATGCTTAACAGCTGTTGGAGAACCAGTTTTGCGGGGTCGTTCTTCAGCTGGCTGTTGAATAAATAGGCTTCGTCGATCATGAGCACACCCCCTTGGGCAATCTCCAACACTTGGTGAACGACTCGCTCCTCATCGCCCCAATACTGACCAATGAAGGTGTTGCGGTCGCATACCACTACATGGCCCTTTGACAACACGCCTGCCTGACGGAGCAGCGAACCATAAATCTTGGCAACCGTAGTTTTGCCTGTGCCTGGACGACCCAAGAAAATGCTATGCAGGGAAATCTCATGCTGCTTGCTGTCAGGGAACAACTCGTGCATCATCTTGTTATAGGTGGCCAGTGCCACTAACTGATCCATGTTCTGCTTGATGTTGTCGCAACCAATCAGCTTGTCCAGTTCCTCACGAGGGTTGGCAAAAGGACGCAGGATTTCCACCTCAACATTTGTCTTGTCGTTTTGCTGAATGATTCCTGATGGGATGGGGGTGTTGGCCAAGGAGTCTGTTTCATCCTCATCATCATCTTCCTGGTTGGTTTCATCCTCTTCCTCGTTGGAAAATTCGTCATCGAGCAAGTCTTGGAGTATCTTCTCATAATCTTCGAAATAATCATCAGCGTCATACTCTTCTTCTTCTTTCTTGGACGTATCATTAGTGTCCTTAGCATCCTGTGAATAAGAATCATTGATGATAAGCTGATCATCAAGAGCAATATCAACCAAAGTTTTCACTGGCAAATCGGTGTTTCGGTTGACGTGTATCGTTCTGTGTTGAAGGCGATTGATGCCGTCGATAACCATCAGGCCGGATTCGTTCCATAGATTGCTCAAACTATCGGCATTCGTGATGGTTGCTTCTGTTAACAAAACGCCAAAAACCTTGGCGTCGGAATGGCTCTCTTTCAAGCGCTCATTCATGAGCAGAATGCATTCTTTCAATTTGAACACAACACTTTCACGGGGCTCTTGACCATTTTCATAGATAATCGGCCCCATACAAGAAGATTCATTGTAGGTTTGCTCTTCACCCTGTCCGCAACAATCCAGGCACACAACCACAATGTTCTTATCATAAGCGAAAATATAAACATCATAGCCATTAAGAAATGGACAGCAATTATTCATTTGCGTTGTATAAACGCCGTAGTTCTTCGATATAAAATTCAGATGACGGATGATGGAATCGTCGAAACACATCCAAAAATCATGTAAAAAATTATTTTCGTGCCACATAATTACAAAATTCTAATCAAAGTTTACAATAAAAAGCGCATAAAACCCCTTCGATGGGGCACAAAAGAGAATAGACAAGTACCGTTTAAGGGGTACGAGTCTATAAAGCACAATATTATAGAGTCTTCTAAAAGGAAAACTCTATCACAAGACATTTACAACTGTAGCAAAATGTCAAAGAACTCACCCAGAAAGACATGGGTACAGCAATCCTATCAATTTTTAATTCACAAACTATGCATCAACACAGTTCATGGAATCGATAAATCGCCATACATCTCTTTCAAAGTTTTGCTTTTCATTACTACAATTGTTCTTTTTATTGTGATAGAATCTTGTAAATTCGTTGCAAAGAAATATCATTTTTCTGATATCTCCAAATGTTTAGTCAAAATTTTTATTTGCAGGCAGGTGAACCCTGTAAGTTCTCCCTTCTGCATCGTATGGTTTCAGTCCGTATTTGCTGAGAAAATCATAAATCGGGTATGGATAAACGGCTTGATCGAAATCGTCAAATTCCCCATTAAACAGCATGTCTATTTCATACTTAGTGAGTTGTATGAGATCACAAACATACCTCACGTCTTCTGTTTCCAATCTATCCGTTATTTCGCTGTCTAATCCTGTGATATACAGATGCTTCCTTAAGTGTGGATTGCCAATGGCAGCTTCTGAAAGCGCTTGTTCTGCAATGAACATAGGCCACAACTTGTGGGGATTATTTACAAGCTCTTGCTTGTATTTTTTGCGCAATTCCTGGATGGTATGCTTCTTCCGAAAAGTCTGAATCTGTTCTGCCAACCAAGGATTGATGGGAATTTCGCTGGTAAACTGTGCATCTTGGGATGCATCTCTTTTCAATTTTTTGCACAGTTCTATCAGTACGATTTCGAAATCTATCATTGTTTCTGCACAGGCGGTCATCATCAATAGAAGTTTCTTATCAGATTCACTTTCAAGGATTTCCAATTTCCCATCATCGTCAGCTTCGAAATAGTCGGCAAACGAACAGTTGTTGAGGGATATGCCTTGTTTTAGTGCGGAAATCACAGCACGAGTGCTTTCTTTCTTCAGAATAAGAAGCTTGTCGTTTGTAAACGAGTCAAGATCGTCAAGGTTCTTAGGCAGACGTGGGCAAGAAACCTCCTGTTTGATGTGATGGGATTTGCAAACACTCTTGTAATTCTTCCAGAATAATTTCTGGGCTTCGAGAAGACTATCGTATGCATCATCGTAGCCTTTGTCTTCATCAAACTCCCATTTCACGAACTTCAACACATTGTTGAGCTGTTCCTCGTTTTCTATATAAATATATTTCTTGTAGAATTCATCCAGCCATTTTGAGTAGGTGGATGGCCTGTTCGGGTTGAAGGATAATGCAAGCGAGGGATTTTCTATCACTTGTGGAGCCTGAGTATGATGATTACCTTTCGGGTTGCTCATGGCAAGGACCGATGAGAGTTTGTAAGTGACATTTGTGTTGTGCATTAATCGCAGATGATGGTCAACTAGGTATTGTCTGACTGCATCAACATCCAAGCATGTTGTCCTGGATACAGCTTCCAGCTCTTCTACGGAAAACTGCATGAGGTCGGCCACAGTGTCGATGTACATGTTATGTAAGATGTACTTGGTGTCGTCCGACAAATCCGTGTCCCATATAGCTTGAGACATGAAAGGTTTCTTCTCTATTGCATAGCGAAGAGCTCTGCTTGCCAGGTAGTCTTCCCAGGTTATGTCTAAATTCCATGCAGTCAGTTCTCTGTAATCCTGACATAATATCTTTTCAGAATGTTCCTTTCGGAATTTTCTGACCATTCTTTCCAACCAAGTGTTTATCTTGAGTCTCTTGTTCTGCATAGCCGTAGGTTTTTAGAATCCGATTCTACCATTCTTGCCATTCCATTTCAGTGCCTCAATGTCGGATAAGATAACCTGATGTTGCTTAGGGCGACGAGTAAGGCCTGATTCACGCAGAATGACCTGCTGATAGATGGCGCGCGACATGAGTTTCATGGTGCGGGCGTTGGCTCCGATGGAAGGTCGCATGGCCTTCAGGTTTTCCAACATGTGCTTCTCGGCAGCCTGATTAAACGATACATTGTACTTGCCCAAACAAACGCAGAGAATGCTGTACAATTCTTCAGCAGTGAAATCCTTGAACACCAAGGTGTGGTCGAACTCATATATGCCCGCATCCAACAGTTGTTCGGCTACATTCATATTGGGAGCATCCAATTCGGCTAAGATGAGCGCACACTCGCCGCCAGCTTCTACCGTCAGCTCTCCCATCTTCAAGCGGATTCGTTCGATGGTGCGAACGTAGTTATACTCATTCATGAAGCTGCGAGTATCTACGTCAATGAAGATGAGGCCGTTGCACGATTTCTTTACAGCATCTCTGAGCACTTTGTCGCAGTCCATCTCTGATACGTTGAAGATGCGCTCACCTTTGATTTCGGTGATATGACTATTGGATATCAGTCGCATGCCTTTCAGAATGATGGCCATGATTTCGGCCACCGTACTCTTGCCTGTGCCGCTCTTGCCCACAAAACGCCAGGATAGCAGACCCTTACCTACGTATGGTTCTCCAATAGAGTGTAGGTAACGGGCCGACTTGACAAAGTTGTGGATGGCCTTCTTAACGTTGGTTAAGCCAACTAAGTTGTCGAGCTGTCCCAAAGCAGCATCGATGGCCACATCATCGAACACCACATCTTTCTGGGCTTTGCCAACCACCACATCTTCTGGCAAGATGGTACTTAAGTCTTCAACCGTAGGATTCTTCAACGATGCCGTTCTGGTTCCCATGCTGGCAAGTATCTCGTTTTGTAACAGGTTAGAAACAAAGCGTCCATTGCCAAACAGGGGGGAAGGTTTCTCCATTTCCTCTTGTATGATGGCTCGCATATTGGTTTCTGCTCCTTCTGTCAACCTCATCCCTTGCTTCTTGATCATCAACTTGCCGATCTCCACCAATTCATCGGCGGTATAATCTTCGAAATTGAATACGTTGGGGAAGCGACTTTCAATACCTTCATTACTCTCCAACAGTTTCTTCATCGGAGCAGTATAGCCAGCCAGGATTACCACCATGTCTTGTGCCTCTTTGCCCAGCTCGGTGAGCAGCGAGTTCATGACGATGCGACCATAATCTTCATCCGGCCCTTCCACCAACTGATAAGCCTCGTCGATGAAGAGAATATTCCCCCTGGCTTGTGCCAGCAATTCTCGCATTTTCAGTTCTGTTTCACCAATATACAGTCCCACCATCTTGCTCTTTTCTGTTTGGATGACTCGTCCGCCGGATAGAATACCCCATGAGGCAAACACCTTACCGATGATGCCTGCCACCGTAGTCTTACCAGTTCCAGGATTTCCCAAGAATGCCATGTGCAGGCGAGGTAGATTGGTGGGAAGTCCCAGCTCCATGCGTCGTGCTGCCAGATGGACAGCATTGAGATAATCTTTGACACGTTTCTTGATTTTGCCTAAACCCACCAGGTTCTCCAGTTCCTGCATAGCTTCCTCCGAGTGGTTTTGGATGGATGGAATGTCTTCCGGAAGAATCATTTGCAGTTGTTCTTTCGAGAGAGTCTTGGTGGAACTCAGTCGCTCGAACATCATAGGTAAAATTTGATTGCCGAAAATATTCGGTATCAACCAGGCATTTTCGAAATCGGGTCCACGATGATTATACTTATGAAGGATATAGGCCTCCAATTTCTTGTGTGCTTCTTCACTCAACGTCAATTCACCCTGACTGCAGTAATTATCAACCATGTTGTACAGTTCTTCGGGCTTGAAGTCATCCAATAGGATAGGCTCGGGAAAGTATTTCTTGAGATTGGGGTTGGCAACCAACAGCGAGGAAATGCCTGCAGGTTCACCTACAAGCACTAACATCCATTTCCGATGGCTGTTCCCATCTAAGGCTTTCTCCAGCGCCCTGACAATGCGTCCTTCTGTGTTATAGCCATTTTTTGTTTCCGGATTGTGTAGATAATGAGCGTTCTCGAATACAAGTGTTCCTCCCATGATGTCGCTGATGAGAGAATTAATGTTTTCTGTTTCGCTGTTTATGTTGCTGGATGCCAACTCTGAAACTGAAGTGGTGGTGACGGTATCATTATTCAGATAACCCAGAGAATGGTATAGCTGAGCCAAGTACTGGGCTGCTGTTGTCTTGCCTGTACCTGGGTTACCCACGATCGCAGTGTGAAGCTGTGGGACGAAGCGAGTGAGTCCAGCATGGTCTCTCTGCTCATCGATGTAGTAGCTTGACTTCATTCTCTTGACATGTTGCTTGAAATGACTCCATCCTTGGAAATCATCCAGGTCTGTAAACTGATTTGACGGGCTGGAATCGTTTGAGTCGTCGTCAATGAATTTAGGAATTCCAGTAAGATCGTAACCATATTTCCCGCAATCTTCATTATTGCGATACAGTTCAAGTATCAGTATTTCTTTTCCATCGCTATTCCTCCTGCATCGTTCATTAATCAAGTCTTTCAAATCAATGGGTGCAAGATGCAGACGGTTGCCGTCTCGGAAAAGCTGGATGTCTGATGCGCTGAACCAATTCTTGTCGTTATACTCTCCGTGAACAGTCGATATTTCCACGAGCAGATTAACATCTTCCTCATCCGGTTCCAACAATTCGAGAT
Organism: uncultured Bacteroidales bacterium; assembly: GCA_902783615.1. GTDB lineage: Bacteria > Bacteroidota > Bacteroidia > Bacteroidales > Bacteroidaceae > Bacteroides. The sequence goes on from CACZRQ010000003.1 coordinate 12,298, forward strand.
CTATATGGAGATAGACATTCATGGGTGAAATGCCTGTCTCATCAATGAGGTTGGGGTAGGGAGACAGGTCGATCTCGGGGTTGGATCCTTCAAAGGGCAGCTGGGCCTTTACGGTATCCAAGCGCAGATGGAATATATATTTTTCTGAGTTATCCATGTGATTAGCGATATTAATGAGAAGCCAAAATTATACAAAACTTTTTGAAAAGGCAATAATCTAACAAGTTTTAAACAAAAAAAGAGGATACACCTATGGGTAAGGCACATCCTCGGATGTTGTTCAGGCAACATCTTGCCTGTTGTGATACACATCATCGATCCAGGAGCAGGTGGTGTATTTATCCCAGTCCTCGTCGATGGTCTCGTCGTAGTCGCAGAAGGATTCGTAATACTTCTCATTCCACAGGTCATCGTAACAATCGTTGGCCCATTGTTCATTGGTGGCCATTTCGGGATGCTTGAGCTTGACCCATACATGATCCATCCTGAGGCCTAATTGCATGGCACCGAATCGGTTGGTTACATGTTCTAGTCTTACAGACATTGAATACAGGGGCGTGTACAACCAATCTTCCCAGTCCTGATTGGTCACTCTGTTCAATGTTTTGCGCCAAATCTTTATAGCCAAACCGTAATGGCCGGTTGATTCGCAGAGGTCGCCCAACAACAAGCCTCTCTTTACCATTACACCCGTTTTCTTGGTAGCAAAAATCACTTGGATTGCCCCTTTTATGGTCTTCAGGAGCAGTTTGATGTCCATGTAAGTTACGTCTCCTTCTTGTGTGCAGGTGCACACCTTGTAATACACTTTTTCTTTCATAAAAAACACTCTGTTACAATAAGTTAAAGATCTGATTAACTCGTTGGGAAAAAGTGTAAAAAAGATACAATAATCCCAAAGAGTACCCTTTGCAAGGGTTGCTTTTTGAGATTATTGTATTACGATGGTCATTTCATATCCGAGTGCAAAGAAATATCATTTTTCTGATATCTCCAAATGTTTCTGCATATTTTTTGCAAAAACAATCATTCCTGTTCCTCGGCAGCTTTCTCGGCAATGCGCTTCTCGATATAGCGGATTTTGAGTTGGGCTTCTTCGCGAGCTTTGTTCAACTCGGTTATTCTATTTAATAAGGTGGAGAGCTGGAGGACAGAGGCAGCGGCTTTGCGGTCCTGTGCCGTCATGGTGGTGTTGTAATTCTTGTCGCCCATGAACTGCACTTTCAGGTTCTCATCCTGATGGGCGGCAATGAAATCGATTACACCACCATCTTCACCATATTTATAATCAGCCTTCTCGATGCGCTCGCCCAAATCGGTAGTTTCGTAGCTGTCCTTGGAGTTGGGCGTTTCTGCCGAAGAGCCATCTGGGGCTGTTACCTTTACTGCCGTGTGATGAATATTGCCTGAACCACAGTAAATTGAGGTCATGCTCAGCTTTCCCTCTTCACTTACTTGGAATCGGAGGAAAGAACGATGGATGTTCTTCTCCACCGTTTGTGTCTTGTCCAAGTAATTGCCGATGCGCTGATATTCAGCATCCTTTTCCAAAACAAACAGATCCTGCATGTCGGCAATGGCCTGTTGCTTCTCCTGCAACTCCGACTCGATGTCGGCCAGTAGCTTATTTTGCTCGGCCAACTCCACTTCGCGTTGCAAAGCCAAGCTGGCGTGACGAGTATCGAATGCCTTGGGATAGAGCACTTTGACGCTGTCGATTAACTGCTTGGCCAAGTCGTAGTTACCTTGCTGGAAAGCTGTCTTTGCTTCCTGTAACTTCACGTCTGCCTGCTTCTCTATGTCGTTGCAACTGATGAGGCTGCAGCATGCCATCATCCCTGCCAATAAAGGTAATAATCTTCTTTTCATAATCGATG
>CACZRQ010000004.1 GCA_902783615.1 uncultured Bacteroidales bacterium
ATACAGGCCACAGTGGTGGGGAAACCGGCAGCGACAGTGATGACCTCATCACCATGCTTGACCTGACGATCCTTCAACTCAGGGGCTGTCAAGGCATTGAAGGCCAATAGGTTGGCCGAGGATCCAGAGTTACAGAGAGAACAGTATCTGACACCCAGCCATTTGGCCAGACGGGTCTCAAACTGATGGGCCCACGGACCGGCAGTCAGCCAGAAATCCAGAGAGGCATCCACCAGGTTGACCATCTCCTCGGCATCGAAGAAACGACCACCATAGTTGACACGCGTCTTACCAGCCTCAAAAGCGGGCTGCGGCGCATGAACTTCACGATAATACTCCCGGGTCAAAGCCAGGATTTGTTGTTTTAAATCTTCTTTCTTAGACATATTGATTACTTTATTTGTTCTTATCTCTCAGAAACACCTCATTCGAACTGCTGACGGTGGTTCTTGCGAATGAATACATTGATGATATTGTCGAATATAATCCATACCAACACATCGAAAAGGAAAATCCATGTGGAAGCAATACGGCACCAAACACCCAGAACTGTGATTAGAATCAGGACGAGGGAACAGTTCACCAAAATGGCCATTGCACATCGGGAGGAAACTCCTGTGCGAAGGAGCTTATGATGGATGTGGTTCTTGTCCGGCAGGAAAGGATTCTTGTGATGACGGATACGGGCTATGAAAACACGCAAGATATCAAACATCGGCAGGAGCATCGTAGAGAGACCTATGATTAGCATCTCACGAGGGAAAGCTACCATCGAATCACCAGCCATATAAATAAAGAGAAAACTAACTAAATAGCCCAACGTGAGGGACCCGGTATCACCCATGAATATCTTATTACCTCGTTCCACATTACCATAGACATTGAAAAGCCAAAATGGCAGGAGAATGCCCAGCATAGCAAAACAGATGACCATGAAGAGGTACTGACAACGCAGGGTGGCGGCAGTGCCTAACGTAAGAAGGGACAGAAAACAGAGACCGGAGGCCAGGCCATCAACACCGTCAATGAGGTTGATAGCATTGGTAACATAGACCACGACAAAGACTGTCAGGGGGATGCCTACCCAGGCAGGAAGGTCATTGAGCCAAAAAAGGCCAGATAGGTCATGGATCCATAGACCGGAGAGGGGAAAGAGACTGGCACATACAATTTGCACCAGAAACTTGGATTGATAGGAGACACCGATGAGATCATCGACCACACCAACCAGATAGAGCATCATCATACCAACAAAGAGTAGGATGAAACGCACTAGCAGAATCTCTACCCCCAGACCAGAGATCGGATGCTCGAGTTCCCCCCAGAAGCCCAGAACCAAACAGAAACACATCAGTAAGATGGGCAAGAAAGTGATGCCTCCCAAACGGGGGATAGGCATATTATGCATCTTTCGCTCATCAGGCATATCGAAGAGTCGCTTACGATGACTCAAAATCAGCACCCTCGGAATGAACATCCATCCAAGGAAGGCTGAAACCAGAAAAGGCACTGCGATTGAATAAAGTCCTATAATTGTCAGATCCATCTTTTCTATTATTCTCGGTTTTTGTTTTTATAGTAACTGATTAGCACCTGCACTCCTAACCACAGGGAAACATCCGTCACTAGCAAAACGGAGAGGTTCCAATGAAGCCAGACGCCCAAAATGTTGAGACCCACGAAAAACAAGGTAAGCAGCAAGATGGTGAAGAGCACATTCATTGGTCCCATGCCACCCTGAATGAGACGGTGATGAATATGGTTATTATCGCGTTGGAAGATATTACGATGGTTGATTATACGGGTAACTGCCAGACGCAACACATCGAACATTGGGATAATGAGCGTACCGAAGCAGACTATAATAATGCCTTCGGGCAAACGACCGCCATCCAGTTGGCAAAGGGATAACACCGTGAAGGATAGTACATACCCGATAGAGAGGGAACCTGTATCACCGAGGTAGATATTACGCCAACCGATACGGAAGGTAATAAGGTTACGGAAGAAAAAAGGCATCAGCATGCCTACCATGGCAGCACAGATTACCATCAACAGGGGTACATGTGCATAAAAAGCGATAATACCAAGTACCGTGAAGGCAATCATCGCAAGACCGGAAGCCAGACCATCAACATCATCGAGCATCGGAATAGCATTGGTAATATAGAGGATCGTGAGAACAGTCACAGGGATACCTACCACGGGATGGAGTTCATAAATGCCTAAGATGCCATGCAAGTTCTGAAGCCATAAACCTGACAACGGAATCATCATTGCCGCCACAAGCTCAATCATCAGACGGGAAGAGAGGGATACACCGATGAGATCATCCATTACCCCAATGAGGTACATCGTAGTAAGTCCGGCCATAGCAAACATATATTGGACAAAAGAGTTCTTATCCTCAGTTGACAAAAAAGACAACTCATCATCCATCAGCAGGACAACCACACTAATTCCCACACTAATCACAAGGATGGGGAACAACGATACCCCACCAAGGCGGGGGACACGCAAACGGCCCTTCCGACGTGTCATAGAGGGGAG
>CACZRQ010000005.1 GCA_902783615.1 uncultured Bacteroidales bacterium
AGTAGTTGCTGCGCAACTTGAATGAATCGCTGACGCGATTTGAGTATCGTGCTGCGCACGATTGAGTAGTTGCTGCGCAACTTGAAGGAAAACGCTAAGCGTTTTTGAGTATCATGCTACGCATGATTTCATTTTTTGTTGTACTGGTTCATTGTTATCGCGATGCCAGCTAAGCAGAAGCTTTTGATCATCTCGCAGGCGATGTCTATTCGTTCGGGGAGTTTCTGGAGATCGTCGTCATCGAACTCTCCCAACACGAAATCGACCTGGCCACCTTTGGGGAATTCGTTGCCTATGCCAAAGCGGAGGCGGGCGTAGGCTTGGGTTCCCAAGATGTCTGCAATGTGCTTCAGGCCGTTATGGCCGGCATCGCTGCCTTTGGGCTTCAGTCGCAGTTCACCAACGGGCAAAGCGAGGTCGTCAACCACAATGAGGAGGTTCTCCAAAGGGATGTTCTCCTCTTTCATCCAGTAGCGTACGGCATTGCCGCTCAGGTTCATGAACGTTGAGGGTTTCAGGAGCACAATCTGCCGCCCCTTGATATTCACTCGGTTCACAAAGCCGTACCTGCGGTCTTCCCAGGCGGGGGCGTTGTTTTTCTCCGCGAATCTATCAACCACCATGAAGCCCGTGTTGTGACGGGTTTTACGGTATTCGGGGCCGATGTTGCCCAAGCCAACTACTAGATATTTTATCATATTGTCGGTTGCCTCCGGTTTTTTATTGAAACCAAGCAGGCGTAATAATTTCCACATATTGTTTATTTATGTCGCCCTTACAGGTAGGGTGTTCAAAAACGATTTCATGTTTATGACGCTGAAAGCGTCACCCTTATAATAGCCGTAGGTTCGAAGAACCTGCGGTTTACGTTGATACGTTTATTATTGCACTCTGAAAGAGTGCCCCTACATGATGCTGGGCGACCCCTTCAGGGTCGATATTTTAATTATCCGAACTATCCGTAGGTTCTCGCTATGCTCGAACCCACGGCTATTATGCGGTGACGCCTCCAGCGTCATATATTACATGCAAAAAATAACCCTTTTTGAACATCCTACCCTACGGGGCTAATCACTTGCAAAACTCTTGTTATTTTATTGAGCCCCAAAGGGTATAGTGTTCAAAACGATTTCAAATTTATGACGCTGAAGGCGTCACCGCATAATAGCCGTGGGTACGAGCGGAGCGAGCACCTACGGATAATAATGGTATATTAACAATCGACTCTGAAAGAGTCGCCCTGTATTTTAATGGGGCACTCTTTCAGAGTGCAATTATCTTTATCTTAACCTATTCCGTAGGTTCGTTCCGAACCCACGGCTACTATGCGGGGATGCTTTCAGCATCCTTTTCTCACCTAACCAATTGCTAAGAAGCAGCGTCCTTGGACTGGCGGGTCGCAACAACCATGCACACCCCCATCAAACGGGGATGCTTTCAGCATCCTTTTCTCACCTAACCAATTGCTAAGCAGCAGCGTCCTTGGACTGGCGGGTCGCAACAACCATGCACACCCCCATCAAACGGGGATGCTTGCAGCATCCTTTCGCCACTAGACTAATTACTGAGCAGCAGCGTCCTTGGACTGGCGAGTGGCAGCAACCATGCAGACAACGGCGGTCTTAGGATTGATGAGCTCGAGGTTCTCATAGCTCAGGTCAGCAATCTTTCTTGCCTTACCCAGACCCATGTCGGTTACGTCAACTGTCAGAGACTCAGGAATGTTAGTATAGATAGCCTTCACGCGCAGTGTACGCATGAGCTGGCGCATCTTACCACCAGCCTTTACACCTACAGCCAGACCTTCCAGCTTCAGAGGCACCTCCATCACGATAGGCTTCTGGTCGTTGATCTCCAGGAAGTCGATGTGCAGGATGGTATCCTTTACAGGATGGAACTGAAGCTCACGGATGATAGCTGTGTGAGCCTCACCATCGATATTCAGGTTAACATAGTGGATGTCGGGAGAATAAACCAGCTTACGCACGTCAGCATTCTTGATGCTGAAGTTTACGTTCTTCTCACCACCGTAGAGTACGCATGGAATCATGCTGTTTCTACGCATTGCCTTCAGGGCCTTGGTCTGCTCTGATGAGCGCTCTGCGATCGTTCTTGCAGTACCGTTCAATTCAAAACTTTTCATCTCTTTTTAAATTTTTTGTGTTACTCTAAAATTAAGTTTATTGTGCTTAATTCACCATCACACGGGTGTGTAAAACACACAATGATTGCAAAAAAGCGGTGCAAAGGTACAACTCTTTTCTGAATTGACCAAACTTCTGCTTAAAAATCGATATCAATTTTAAAGGATTCGTCCAATTGACCCGTTTCAGGGCTGTTTTCCGGCACCTCCGGCTCGCTCGCCGCCGGCTCTTCTTCGGTATTCGTAGGTGGTTCGTAAGGCTGGCTTTCTTTGATAAACGCCACTGCTTCATTCAGGCTGCGGCAGAACTTATCGAAGTCCTCCTTATATAAAAATATCTTATGCTTCTCGTATGACACTTGCGCATCATCCCCCTCTCCGTTGAAGATCTTCTTGCTCTCGGTTATGGCGAGAAACAATTCGTCTTTACGGTTCCTCTTCACATCTAAATAATAGATTCTCTTACCAGCCTTCACCGACTGTGAAAACACAATTTCCTTGTCGTAGGCCTCAACAGCACTTTTTTTCTTAAAATCGTCCATAATTAATCGTTTTATTAAGATAATTCTCAAATCATCCCCAAAGTTGGCTATTTTTTTTCATCTGACCAAGAAAAATAGAGATAATGTGAGGTTAGGTCAAAAAAAACCACTATCTTTGTGCCGCAATTGAAGAATAACGTATGTATTTATGATAAACAGAGCTCTTATCCGATTGAAGATTGTTCAGATTGTGTATGCCTACTATCAGAACGGCAACAAGAATCTGGATGCCGCTGAAAAAGAACTACTTTTCAGCATTTCCAAAGCCTATGACCTTTATAACTATCTCTTGCTACTTATGGCCAATCTCACCGATTACGCCTCGAAACGCATTGAAAACGCCAAGTTGAAGAAGTTGGCCACTGAAGAGGATCTGCATCCAAACATGCGGTTCGTGGAGAACAAGTTTGCCCAGCAGTTGCAGGTGAACACCATGCTGAACGAGTATGCCTCCAGGCAGAAACGCACGTGGTTCGACCATGAGGATTTCCTGAAGCAGCTGTTTGAGAAGATTCAGTCCTCTGATATATATAAGGTGTATATGGCTTTGCCTTCGTCAACCTATACCGAAGACCGCGAGTTCTGGCGCAAGCTGTACAAGACTTTCGTGTATGGCAATGCTGACCTGGATAATCTGTTGGAGGAGATGAGTCTGTATTGGAACGACGACAAGGAGATTGTGGATTCCTTTGTGCTGAAGACCATCAACCGCTTCGAGGAGACCAATGGGGCCGAGCAGCCGTTGCTGCCTGAGTTCAAGGACGAGGAGGACCGCACTTTCGCCATCCGTCTGTTGCGTCGCACCATCCTGAACTGCGAGGATTATCGCAGGCTCATCAGTGAGAATACCCGAAACTGGGATTTCAACCGTGTGGCTTTCATGGATGTGGTCATCATGCAGGTGGCGTTGGCTGAGATAATGAGTTTCTCGAACATCCCCATCAGTGTTTCGCTGAATGAGTATGTTGAGATTGCCAAGTATTACAGTACTCCAAAGAGTGGAGCTTTCGTGAATGGTACGCTTGACGGTATTGTGAAGAAGTTGAAATTGACGAAGAAGTGATTGACAACCAGCCAAAAAGACTCCCCCTCTTAGGTAGAGGGGGTGGCGCGAAGCGACGGAGGAGTATGTTATACCGGGGTACTACATACTCCCTCCCCCCTTCGGGGTCACCCCCTCCTAGCTCCCCCGTTATCGGGGGAGAGCAACCCCCTAACTAAGGGGGAGAGTCTATTGAAGATGAAGGTTTAATTAAATAATGACGATAATATGAATGTAATGTTACAGGCTCCCGGAGCGGGAATGGATTCATCAATGATGTGGATCATGCTGATTCTGATGTTCGTAATCATGTATTTCTTCATGATTCGTCCACAGAACAAGAAACAGAAGGAAATTGCTGAGTTCCGCAGGTCTCTGCAGGTTAACCAGCAGGTAATCACCGCTGGTGGTGTGCATGGCACCATCAAGGAGATCAACGATAATGATGTGATGCTGGAAATCGACCGCAATGTGAAGATTCGGGTTGATAAGAATTCGATTTTTGCAGCAGCGGGGGATCAACAAAATCGATAACGATTTTGTTGATTGAGAAAACGCGTTGCGTTTTTGAGTATCGCGCTTTGCGCGATTGATAGTTGCTTCGCAACTTGAAGGAATCGCTGACGCGATTTGAGTATCGTGCTGCGCACGATTGATAGTTGCTTCGCAACTTGAAAAAAACGCAAAGCGTTTTTTGAATCAAAGTTGCTTTGCAACTTTTCATAATCAGCGAAGCTGATTTATCAAATTTGAGTGCAACTCAAATTCTCAATAATTAAATTTTATGAAGAAAAATTTAATTATCATACGTCGTGTTAAGGACTTTTTGCTGAGTAAGCCCAGCAGGGAGTTCTTCATCTTCATGCTCTTTTTCGTGATTGCTTCGGCCTTCTGGCTGGTGCAGACATTGGATAGAGAATATGAGATGGAGGTGCTGGTGCCGGTGAAGTTGAAGAATGTGCCTGAGAATATTGTGATTACATCTGACTTCCCATCGGATTTAGTGGTGAATATTCGCGACAAGGGCAATACGTTGCTGAACTACCGCCTTACCAAACGCTTCTACCCCATTACCATCGACTTTGCCGAGTATCAGACGCGTCGCCATCACGTGACCATCCTGAGTTCGACCTTCACGAAGGCCGTCACCTCACAGTTGAGTGCCAATACGCACGTGGAATCCATCAAGCCCGACACACTGGAGTACTACTACTCGGAGGGCAAGTCGAAGAAGGTGCCCGTGAGGCTCAATGCCAAGGTGAGTGCCGGACAACAGTATTACTTGAGCGATACGATCTTCAGTCCAGAGCAGGTGACTGTCTATGCGCCCCAAGGTTCCCTCGACACTATTAAAGTGGCCTATACCAAGTACTTCGAGGAGACACAGATAGAAGACACACTGCATCGTCAAGTGGAGCTGGTCAGCAGCAGGGGTGTCAAGTTTGTGCCCGACGTAGTGGACCTGAAGCTGGCAGTGGATATCTATACCGAGAAGACTGTGGAGGTACCTATTGAGGGGGTGAACTTCCCGGCAGACAAGACCTTGCGAGCTTTTCCTTCCAAAGTGAAGGTGACTTTCCATGTGGGTCTGAGCAAATACCTCGACATCAAGCCTGAGGATTTCCACATATTGGTTACCTACGAAGAGCTGATGAAGTTGGGTGACGAGAAATACCAGGTGAAACTCAAGAAAGTGCCGGATGGTGTAAGTCAGATCCGTATCTATCCACAGCAGGTGGATTTCCTCATTGAAAATACCAACAAAAATGACTCCGAATAAGATTGGCATCACAGGTGGCATTGGCAGTGGCAAGAGTGTTGTGTCGGTCATCTTCCATACCTTAGGCATCCCAGTCTATAACTGTGATGAAGAGTCTAAACGTCTCACTGTGAGTCATCCCGTAATCCGTGAGCATCTGGTTCATCTCGTGGGTCCTGATGTCTATCAGGACAATACGTTAAACAAACCTTATCTAGCCAATTACCTCTTTGCCTCTGCCCAGCATGTGCAGCAGGTGAACGGCATCATCCATCCTGTGTTGAAAGATGATTTCCGGCAATGGGCAGCCAAGCAGGCAAGTCCTATCGTTGCCATGGAATCAGCCATCCTCTTCGAGGCAAAGTTCGAGGATGTGGTAGATCAGATTCTCATGGTTTATGCCCCTTTGGAGGTGCGCATTGCCCGCGCCATGCAACGCGACCATGCCACACGGGAGGCCATTGAAAGTCGCATCCGACAGCAGATGGATGATGAAGAAAAGCGAGTTCGCAGCCACTTTGTGATCGTCAATGATGGAAAAACACCCGTCATCCCGCAGGTTTTGGACTTTATTAACATGCTATCTGAAAAATAATGCGTATCTTCGCAACGTAAAAATAAAAAACAAGGAAAGATTATGTTGAACAAAATTTTATCTATTGCCGGCAAGCCAGGTCTGTACAAGCTGGTTTCTCAGGGCAAGAATATGTTGATTGTTGAGTCGTTGTTGGACGGTCGTCGTTCTCCGGCTTATGGTAATGACAAGATTGTATCTTTAGGCGACATCTCTATGTTCACCAACGAGGAGGACGTTCCTCTGCGTCAGGTGCTTAAGAATATGCTGGAGAAGGAGCAGGGAGCTGAGGTGGCTCTTGATGCCAAGAAGGCGAAGGCTGATGAGTTGGCTGATTATCTCCAGACGGTTCTGCCCGATTTCGATCGCGACCGTGTGCATCCCAATGATATCCGCAAGCTGATTAGTTGGTACAATATCTTGGTTAAGAGCGGAAACACGGAGTTTGAGGAAAAGGGCGACGATTGACAATTGACGATTGACGATTGACAATTGAGCTTCGCTCCAATCTTGTCACTACTCGGCATAGCCCAAGCAAGCTTGGCTCTGCTCTCGCTGCTTCAAGAAGTGACAATTGACGATTGACCATTGACCATTGACGCTGAAAGCGTCACCGCATAATAGCCGCGGGTTCGAAGAACCTGCGGAATATGATGATACATTTATAATTGCACTCTGAAACAACGGAGCAGCGAGAGCAGAAGCCATGCTTGCATGGATTATGCCGAGTCGTGACGGAGTTGCGGGAACC
>CACZRQ010000006.1 GCA_902783615.1 uncultured Bacteroidales bacterium
CTGAGTTTACAACAACTACACCATTTTGTTCTAAAACCTGCAACTTGGCAACAGCCTCCTGGCTTCGCACCATATTATATATATAGCGTTCCTCCACCACATCATCCAACAAATCAGACTCATCGTACACCCTTACTTCATGCCCCAATGCTTCCAGGCATTTCAGCACTTCAAGGAAGATGGCTTCATCATTATCCTCATTGTGAGGCGAATAGACCTTCGCCCTACGAATACCAGCTATGTGATAGAATCCTCTCATTGCGTCAACAACTCGTTAGCTGCCTCTATATCAGAAGCATGGTCAATATCAATTACCTTGCAGAATGGCCAAGCCTGAAGCTGCAAACCAGCATCCACCAGATATTGTTGGAAGCCTCGCATGCGATGTACCCCTGCTTCTTGGGCTGCTGGCAACAAAGCCAATGCCCGCTGATTCATGCAATAGATTCCCGCAGAAATGTAGCGACTTCCAGCATAGTCTTCGTTGGCATAACCTGAAATCTGCAAAGTATCTGGATTAGTCTTGACATACAACGGTTTCTCATCGTCAATATAGTCTGTCACTCCCATCAGGGCATCATGGGTTTCATCTTCCAGAAATCGTTGAACATAACTGGCAAACTCACTTTCTTGAAAGATTGAGTCTATCGTAGTTAGGCAGAACTTTCCCCCATGATTGATGCCATCTCTGCCATATTCAGCGCCAGCATCCACTTGATGATCTTGCAAGAAAGGCATCAGTTCGCAGAAACTACGGAAAGAGTCTGGTGTGGTCTTCACCACAACATTCAAGGGAACAGACAATTTCATATTCATCAGATAATCATACACCTGCAACATTTCTTCATTGATAATCACACTAATGCTTTCTGCTTTATTCTCGCAGAAAATGCGGAACAATCTATCCAACAGCGTCTCTCCTCCCACCCTAATCAAAGGTTTGGGAGTTTCAATGCCATCAGCCACCAATCGTGAGCCTTGCCCTGCAGCTATCAGTCCGTATTTCATCGATGTCAAATCTCCTCACAATAAACGACACAAAAATACCCATTTTTTCTCTGAAAAACACTATCTTTGCAAAGAAAAAAACAGAACTATGAAATATAATTTTGATGAAGTCGTTGTGCGCAAGGGCACAGACTGTGTGAAATACGATGACTTGCAAGAGGTGTTTGGTCGCACCGATCTACTCCCGATGTGGGTGGCCGACATGGATTTCCGTACGCCTCCGTTTGTAATCGATGCCATCCGTCAACGCCTCGACCACGAGGTGTTGGGTTATACGCTTCCTTGTGAGAGTTGGTATGAAAACATCATCCAATGGGTGGGCAGACGACACCAAGTGACGATACAGAAAGATGAGATTGGCTTTGTGCCAGGCATCGTACGAGGCATCGCCTTTGCCGTGAATTGCTTCACGAATCCAGGCGACAAGGTAATGGTGCAACCTCCTGTGTATCATCCTTTCTTCTTGGTGACAGAGCACAACCACAGGGAAGTGGTATATAATAGTCTGGATATTTATGATGGACAGGTTCACATCAATTTTGAACGTTTCGAACATGACATACAAGGTTGCAAACTCTTCATTCTCTGCAACCCACACAACCCAGGAGGCAGGGTATGGACTTTGGAGGAATTGCAACGCATCGCAGAAATCTGCGAACGGAACGGCATCATGGTGGTGAGCGACGAGATTCATGCCGACCTCACCCTGCCTGGCTACAAGCACCACTCCTACGCTACCGTTTCGGAAGCTGCACGCCAACATAGCATCACCTTTATGGCTCCCAGCAAGGCATTCAACATGCCAGGATTGAGCAGTTCTTATTGTTTGATTTTCAACAAGGATATGCGTGAACGGTTCAACACGTTCATGGAAGCCAGCGAACTCTCGATGGGTAATATGTTTGCCTATCTGTCGTGTGCTGCTGCCTATGCCAAAGGGGAAGATTGGCTGAACCAAATGCTTACATACGTGCAAGGCAACATCGACTTCACAGAGCGTTACTTGCAAGCACACATTCCAGGCATCAGCATGCTGAAACCTCAAGCTTCTTATTTGGTTTTCCTTGATTGTAGGAAGTTGGGAAAAAGCCAAGAAGAATTAGTCAATCTCTTTGTGGATAAGGCACACCTTGCCCTGAACGACGGCACCATGTTCGGTCAAGATGGGAAAGGCTTCATGCGACTGAATGTGGGATGTCCACGAAGTGTGCTGAAACAGGCTTTGGAACAGTTGGAAAAGGCTTTAGCGTGAATTATTTCAAGAAAAAGCTGTTTTTCAGCAAAAAAAGCGTACTTTTGCAACATAATTAATAAACGATATAAGAATATGTACACCATCCAAACAAACCAGAGTGGCACTCGCTCGCTGCAAATCAGCGACGAGCATCTGACCACAATCCGTAAATATGGGTTGCTCGACAACCTGACCGACAGCAATGGCTTTGTAGATGAGAACGTTTTAGAGAAGCTGAAACTGAACATCCGTTCGCTCATCGCAGCTGACACAGGTGATATCAAAGATCTACTAACACTCTGTATTGATGTGGTTTACCACGACAATATGAAGGCCTTCGGCTTGCAGAAGTTGATGGAACTCTATGATGAGTGGTGCATTAGCCATTGACGATTGACAATTGACCATTGACCATTGACGATTGACAATCAACTATTGACAATTGACAATTGACAATTGACGAATTTATGGGTAATCTGACAGATTGGCTTCCTACCACAAAGAAAGAAGTGGAGCTGAGGGGATGGAACGAGCTGGACATCATCTTGTTCAGTGGCGATGCCTACGTTGACCACCCCTCTTTTGGTGCTGCTGTCATCGGGCGAATCCTCGAGGCAGAAGGACTGAAGGTGGCCATTGTGCCTCAGCCCAACTGGCGTGATGATTTGCGCGACTTCAAGAAGCTGGGTAAGCCCCGTCTGTTCTTCGGAATTAGTCCAGGTTGCATGGACAGCATGGTGAACAAATACACGGCCAACAAGCGAATCCGTCACGAAGATGCTTATACGCCTGATGGAAGAACCGACATGAGACCCGATTACCCCACCATCGTCTATACTAAAATCCTCAAACAGCTGTTCCCTGATGTACCCGTGTTTTTGGGTGGCATCGAGGCAAGCATGCGACGCCTCACCCATTATGACTATTGGGAAGACCGTGTGCGCCCCAGCATCCTGGTGGACAGTGGAGCCGACTTGCTGATGTATGGCATGGGTGAAAAGACTGTAGTGGAGCTGGCTCGAAAAATGGAACGTGGGGAGAAACTGACAGATACGCCACAGATTGCCTATCTCACAAAAGACATTCAGCCCAATGATAACGACATCGTGCTGTTCTCGCACGAGGAGTGTGTGAAGGACAAGAAAAAGGAAGCTGCCAACTTCAAGCATATCGAGGAGGAGAGCAACAAGTGGAGTGCCCAACGAATCTTACAACGCACAGGCAAGCAGACAGTTGTGGTAAACCCTCCCTACCCTCCCATGACGGAGGCGGAACTCGACCATTCCTTCGATTTGCCCTACACCCGTCTGCCACACCCGAAATACAAGGGTAAGCGCATTCCTGCCTACGACATGATTAAGTTCAGCATCAACCTGCACAGAGGTTGTTTCGGAGGCTGTGCCTTCTGCACCATCTCTGCCCATCAGGGTAAGTTCATCGTGAGTCGCAGCAAGGAAAGCATTCTCAAGGAGGTGAAGCAAGTGATACAAATGCCTGATTTCAAAGGTTATCTCAGCGATTTGGGTGGCCCATCCGCCAATATGTATCGCATGCATGGCAAGAATCTGGAGTTGTGTAAAAAGTGTAAGCGACCCTCTTGTGCCCACCCAAACGTTTGTCCGAACCTCAACAACGATCATCGTCCACTCTTGGATATCTATCATGCAGTAGATTCCTTACCAGGCATCAAGAAGAGCTTCATCGGTAGTGGTGTCCGCTACGATCTCTTATTGCACCGCAATGCCGATGAGGAGGTGAACAAAGCCAACCGACAATACACCAAAGAATTGATTACCAAGCATGTTAGCGGCAGGTTGAAGGTAGCGCCAGAACATACCAGCGATGAGGTACTCTACCTCATGCGCAAGCCATCCTTCAAGCAGTTCGAGGAATTCAAGAAGATATTCGACCGCATCAACACACAAGAGAACCTGCGCCAACAAATCATCCCCTATTTCATCAGCAGTCACCCGGGATGCAAGGAGGAGGATATGGCCGAGTTGGCTGTTATCACCAAAAAATTGGATTTCCATCTGGAGCAAGTGCAGGATTTCACCCCTACCCCCATGACTGTATCCACAGAAACCTGGTACACAGGCTATCACCCCTATACCCTGCAACCAGTCTTCAGTGCCAGAACCCAACGAGAGAAATTAGCTCAACGCCTCTTCTTCTTCTGGTACCAGCCTGAACAGAAGCGGGAAATCATCAATGAACTGCGACGCATCCATCGCCCCGATTTAATTGACAAGCTCTACGGAAGACACTAACGATTGACGATTGACAATTGACAATTGACGATTGACCATTGACGATTGTTAACCGTTATAGATTTCTCGGAGCACCAGAAGAGCATGCTCCACGCTTTCAACATCCTTCACCAGCATCATACGCTTATGATCATTTCGCTCCTTCAATTCGCAACGACGGGTATATTTCATCATGTAATCAATCAGCTTGCCAAACATAGCACCCTTGTAGTACGGACTCTCAGGATTCGACACCAGAAGCAACGTCATCCTACCAGCTTTCAGGATAATCTTCTCCACTCCCAAGCGAGCAGCCAATTTACGCAAAGGCACAACACGCAGCAGTTCCTCGGTTTCGTGAGGAATCGGTCCAAACCTATCTAACAATTTGATTTTGAAGTCTGCCACATCCTTTTCAGATGCCAAACTATCCAACTCCCGATAGAGCAACATACGCTCACTACTACCCGTCACATAGGTGGCTGGCAGCAACAGTTCCAAGTCACTTTCTATCTGGCACTCATCCACATAATGTTCGCCCTTGTCGGCCTGATCCTGCGCATGCTCTTCTGCAAACAGTTCGCTGAACTCATCCATCTTCAATTCGTGCACAGCCTCACCCAGAATCTTCTGGTAGGTTTCATAACCCACATCGGCAATGAAACCACTCTGCTCTGCACCCAGCATATTACCTGCGCCACGAATGTCCAAATCCTGCATGGCAATGTGAATACCACTACCCAAACCTGAGAAATTCTCAATGGCCTGCAAGCGTCTGCGAGCCTCCTGAGTCAGGGTAGAAAGTGGTGGTGCCAACAGATAGCAGAACGCTTTCTTGTTGCTTCGCCCCACTCGACCTCTCATCTGGTGCAAGTCCGATAAGCCAAAGTTCTGCGCCTCATTGATAATGATGGTATTGGCATTGGGAATGTCGATACCGTTTTCCACAATGGTAGTAGAAAGCAACACATCGTAATCATAATTCACAAAGCCCATGATGATTTCCTCCAATTCCGAAGGATCCATCTTTCCATGTCCAATGGCAATGCGACAATCAGGAATGTGTTTCAAAATCAAATCCTTCAGCACTTCCAAGTTGGAGATGTGGTTATTCACGAAGAACACCTGTCCGTTTCTGCTCATCTCAAAGTTGATGGCATCGGCAATCACCTCTTCATTGAAGGTATGCACTTCAGTCTGAATAGGATAACGGTTGGGAGGCGGCGTTTGGATAACCGAAAGGTCGCGAGCCCCCATCAGCGAGAATTGCAAGGTTCTGGGAATTGGGGTAGCCGACATCGTGAGCGTATCCACATTCACCTTCATCTGGCGCAGCTTTTCTTTGGTTGCCACACCAAACTTCTGCTCCTCGTCGATAATCAGCAAGCCTAAGTCTTTAAACTTGATTCCCCTACCCAATATCTTGTGGGTTCCAATCAGGATATTCACCTTATTCTCTTCCAAGTCTTTGATTATCTGCTTTGTATCTTTAGCATTACGGGCACGGCTCAAATACTCAACCCTGCAAGGCATATCCTTCAGTCGGTCTTTGAAAGTTTGGAAATGCTGATAAGCCAGCACAGTTGTTGGCACCAGCACAGCCACTTGCTTGTTATCGCTCACCGCCTTGAAAGCAGCCCTGATGGCCACCTCAGTCTTGCCGAATCCCACATCACCACACACCAGGCGATCCATCGGACGGTTGCTCTCCATATCGGCCTTCACGTCGGCAGTAGCCTTGCTCTGATCGGGCGTGTCCTCATACAGGAACGAAGCTTCCAACTCCTTCTGCATGAAACTGTCAGGACTATATTGGAAACCTTTCTCATCCTTGCGGGCAGCATAGAGCTTAATCAGGTCGCGCGCAATGTCCTTAATCCGGGTCTTCGTTTTCTCCTTGATCTTCTCCCAAGCTCCCGAGCCCAACTTATTCAAGCGAGGAGGTTCTCCATCCTTGCCCTTGTATTTCGACACTTTATGCAATGCATGAATCGACACAAACAGCATATCATCATTCTGATACACAATCTTCATCACCTCTTGCGTGGTATTGCCGTTAGGGATGCGCACCAAGCCGGCAAAGCGTCCCACACCATGATCGGTATGCACCACATAGTCGCCTGGCTGAAACTCGTTCAGCTCTTTCAGGCTCTGGGTAATCTTACCTCCTCGAGCCTTATCGCTTTTGAGGTTATATTTATGGAATCGGTCGAATATCTGATGGTCGGTAAATACACACATCCGCATTTCATGGTCAACAAAACCCTCATGGATGGTCTTCTCAACAGCCGTGAATGGGATGTCATCGCCTCTATCTTCGAAAATGGCCTTGATGCGCTCCGTCTGCTTCTGGCTGTCGCTACAGATAAACAAGCGATAGCCATCAGCCAAATATCCTTTCAGCCGTTCACTCAGCAAATCGAAGTTCTTGTGGAAGATGGGTTGTACATCAGTATCAAACTGCAGTTTGGCATCAGGCGTTCCTGTAGGCTTTACACCTATCTCAACACGCCTGAAAATCAAAACATTTCTAAGAAATTCCTCTCCATCAATCAACTTCCCTTCTAAAACCAGTTCGCCTTGATCTTCTGCCTCTCTGGTCAACTTAGCCTGGTTGGTCAGCGTCTCATCGTGCACCTGCTGGATGCGTTCACGCAACCAGAACAGGTCGCGCATCACCACCATCGTCTCGGGTTGCAGGAAGTTGAGAAACGACACCATACCTCCATCACCCTGCCGGGTCAGTCCCGCACTCAGGTCTGGCACAATCACAACGCCATCTTTCTTCTCTTTCGACAGCTGACTCTCCACCTCAAAGGTACGGATGCTATCGACCTCATCGCCAAAGAAGTCGATGCGATAAGGGTATTCCGATGAAAAGGAAAACACATCGATGATGCTGCCTCGCTGGGCAAATTGGCCTGGTTCATACACATAATCGGTATATTGAAAGCCAAAATCCCGCAGTTGGTCGGCCAGCAACTTCATATCCAACATCTCGCCCGTCCTTATCTTCAACGTCTTCTCATCCAACTCCTTAGGAGCAATCACCTTCTCGGCAACGGCATCAGGATATGTCACCACAAACAGAGAGGAATCCTGCTTCTCCAATCTACTCAACACCTCAGTCCTCAGAATCTCATTGGCAGCATCTTTCTGGCCATATTTGATGGCCCTGCGAAACGACGAAGGGAAGAACAGCACCCGTTCCTCACCCAAAATCTGCATCAGGTCGTGATAGAAATAGCCGGCTTCCTCCAAGTCGCCCAAGATAAACACAAAGGGGCTGTGGGTATTGACTGCCAAAGCAGAGGCATACACGGAAAAGGCCGAAGCCTTCAGACCTCCGCAATACACATGTTTTACTTTTCCTTCTTCAATCAGCTGACTCAACGCCATCACCTGTGGATGCTTCAGCATCAGCTGCTGTAATTCATCTATCTTCATTTGGGTGCAAAGATACACATTTCTAATCACAGAAAAAAGAAAAATGCAGAAATACTGAAGTTAGACGAAAAGGACATAAACGTTTATGTGAATAGATCATCACCTTTCACCACTTTCTGCACTTTACCACTATGTTTTCCGTGAACAAGTCCAAAAGTGGTTATTAACGTCAGATGCACCCTTTGCTTAGAAGAAAGCGTTTCCTTGAGCACATCTACCCGATGAAGCATCTTTGCTTCCTCCTCGTTATCGATAGAATAAGGTGAACCGCTGAATTTCATCTCACAGAGATTGACAACGTTGTCATCCCTCACGATAAGCAAATCCACTTGAGCACCAGTTTTCTGGTCATCGCCTTTCACATTCCATGCAGAGACAGACGATTTCACGCCCTCTATTCCCAATCCACGTTTAATCTGCTGAATATGCTGCCAGCACACCTGTTCGAAAGCTACACCACGCCATCCCTTCATCACATCCGACGTAAAATTGTCATTGACGAATGTGGCATCTTCCTGATTCGGTTCAACATATTTCAACCAGAACAGACAGAAGTTATCGATGAGTTTGTAATACTCTCCTGTTCCTTTTCCGTATGGGTTGTAACGCACAATGAAGTCACTCTCTGCCAAGGCCGTAAGCGTATCGCTGAGCCCACCGCCAAGCGGAAGTCCTGTAGCTGATGCAATCTCCTCCCGTGTAAACCCATAATTCCGTTTGGCCAGACAGCGGATAATCTTCTTGCAATCCTCCGCATTGGTGAAGATAGCTCTGAAGAGCCTGTCAAATTCATCCTTCAGACGTGGCTTGCTGCCAAAGAGAATCATATCCGTATTCTGTTCAAAACTAAAACCTTTACGGAAATAGCTCAGGTAATAGGGTATGCCACCGAATACCATGTGCGACTGTATGATGTCATAGCGAGACAACTCAATGTTTTCGTGCTCAAAGTATTCCTCACATTCTTTCAGCGTGAAAGGAGAAACCTTCATCTCATCCGTCACACGCCCATACAGCCCCCCTTTGCTTCGAGAAAGATTGCTGAGCATCCACGATGTTGCACTGCCACAGACCAC
>CACZRQ010000007.1 GCA_902783615.1 uncultured Bacteroidales bacterium
ACTTTTCCTTGCTCATTGGCTTCGCGAAAGAATGCTGAAGGTACATCTGTGGTGTATTGGATACTGAAGCCTGGGGCAGGCTCTGAGGTAATCACCTCTATAGGGTTACCTTCTGCATCTGTCATAGCATTCACTTTCCCCGAACATGCTGTACTGCCTAGAGCAGCACATGCCAGCATGGTCAGTGTCTTTAGTCTTGTCTTCATATTGCTTATTTTTGTTTGTTGGTTATTTACATTCATTGAGTATCTCTATTATTTCGTCGGTTGTGAGTTTCTTGCAGCACCCTGGAGTGATGATGGTGCTTTCGGCGATGGCGTGGATGGTGGTGTCATCAAGATTGATTCCCATTTCCGAAAGCCTGTTGGGAAGCTTTATTTCATGAATAAAGTCTGCCAATGAGTTAATGCCTTCTATTGCACCATTCACCAGCCAAACTTCTTGAGCCCATCGGGTGAACTTTTCTTCTGCGTTTTGGTATATGTGGCGGTAGAAAACAGGATGCAGCACCGCCAAGCCTTGTCCATGGTTGCAATCTGTATAGGCACCGAGTTGGTGTTCCAGCATGTGGCATTGGAAATCAGTCACCTTGCCGAGTTTCAATATGCCGTTTTCTCCCATTGCAGATGCCCACATCAGTTCTGAACGGGCATAGTCATCATTCGGATTAGCGATGATGCGACGTAGGTTGCGGATGGTATTGCGCTGTACTGCTTCATTGATTTCGTCTGACACATTGATTTCTTCAGGCCTGCCGAAATAGGTTTCCATGCAGTGTGAAAGCGTATCAAATGCTCCACTGATGACTTGCTTCATCGGCACTGTCTTTGTTAGGTCAGGATCGAGGATGGCAAAGTCGGCAAAGGCACCCCAGAGTGCGCTCTTCAACTGTTTCTGCTCATGGGTGATGACTGCACCATTGTTTTGTTCAGAGCCAGTACCTGATGCTGTCACAACCACCCCCATAGGGACAAAACTCTCTGGCAAAAGGTGTTTGCCGTATTCCATTTCCCAGATGTCATCGCCAATTCGTGCTTGGGCAGAGATTATCTTACAACAGTCGGAAACAGACCCACCGCCAACTGCAAGGATGAAGTCGATATGATGCTCGCGCACCATCATCGCACCCTCTTGTACTTTGGCGTAGGTAGGGTTGGGCATGATACCTGCAAAGTCTGTCACCGTTTTTCCAGCATCGTTTAGTATTGTTATGATTCTGTCATACAAACCAGTACGTTTCAATGAGTCTCCACCGTATGCCAGCAGTACATTCTTCCCGTATCTCTGTAATTCTTGCTTCAATGAGTCCTCGAAGCAACCCTGTCCGAAATGAATGCGGACAGGGTAAGTGTAGTTGAATCTTTCCATTTATACAAGGTTGTTCAATCGTCAATGCTGACAAGTTTATATTCCAGTGAGCCAAGACCAATCTGGGCAGCATATTCCACTGTATGGGTGCCATGACGGGAGTTGATACGCTCTTGTAGAGGATTGGCATCATCACCAGATGTAGAACTGTGTCCGAAAACGAGATCCAGACAAGCCTTGTCAAGTGCCACAGGGTCAGTAGAGGCCAGAATGCCCATGTCTTTCAGCATAGGTGCAGCAGGATGACCGTTGCAGTCGCAATCCACGCTCATGTTGTTCATTACGTCAATATAGACAATGTTCTTGCCTTCCTGGTGGAAATAATTGTGAACTGCTTGTGCAGCTGCCGCCATGCTCTCCAAAAAACCATCCTGGTTATCTGCAAATTGGATCCATTGAGAACCTTCCGTATTTCGTCCATTGCTATGGATGAGGGCTTTGCCTCTTTGTGATGCCACACCAATGCTTTGATTCTTGAGTACACCTCCAAAACCGCCCATAGCATGACCCTTAAAATGGGCGAGATTGATAAGGTAGTCGTAGTTGGCAAGATGCTTTCCTACAGCATCAAACTTCAGCCACTTGCTGTCAGCAACAGGAATCTCCATATCGCCTTCCTCGTCCATTAAGTCTAACTCATGCAGGAAGCCGTTGGCAACAGTATAACCGTTTTTCGCAATGTTTTCTCTGTGCTGGGCGATGGTGCCACGGTTACCGCCATATATGGTGCAGCACTCTACGAGGGTGCCGTCAAGCCCATTCACCAGTGGTTGGATGAACTTTGGATCCAATTGGTTAGACTGCTGACTCTCGCCAGAAGATATTTTCACGGCCACACGGCCAGAAGCAGGAACACCCAGAGCTTCGTAAATCTTTACAAGGCTTTCAGGCGTAATCTCTTTTGTGAAATAGACGGTCGGAGCATTCTCTGAGACGCCCGTTTGTTGCTCATTTTTAGTCACTACAGTTTGCTGGGCAGGATTTTCTTGCTTTTCGTTTGTACGCTTCTCGGCATTAGCGCAACCTGCCATCATTGCCAATACAACTGGCAAATACAATAGTTTCATTGTCATAATCGTTGATATTTTAGTTAATAGTATAATATGCTGAACTTTAATGCAGTTTCCTGCCTATTACTTTGGTAGTGCATCATATTCCTCCTTGCTTAGCATTTCAAACCACTCTACGTCAGGCTTGTCTGGGTTTGTGTTCGCTGCCAGGTGGGCAAAGCGTGAATGGGGAGCGGCACCATGCCAGTGGCGAACGCCAGGAGGGCATATAGCCACATCACCGGGGTGTAGCACCTCTACGGGTTGGCCTTCAATCTGGTGATAGCCTATGCCATCGGTGGCAATGATTACCTGACCGCCTGCATGCGTATGCCATGCATTGATGACACCTGGCTCGAATACAACGTAGTGCAGAGCTGGGCCTCCTGCCACATTTTCATCACCTACAGTGTTTGCCATGCGGATGGGACCATTGAATGTCGGGAATGTCATTATCCTATCATCGACAGGAAACATCAAACTGTCAATCGCAGCCTGATGGGTGTACTCTTCTGTTGTCAAGCCATCATAATACTCGTCTGACAAAGTGTTGTCCTCGTCAGTCATAGCCTCTGGTCTCCACGATGAATCGTATATTACAATCTGTGAGAACCAGTTGTCTTTCGTAGCTCCGTGCCAATGGCGAGCCCCTGCAGGGATTTGCAGTACATCACCTTGCCTCAATACTTGTGCTTGTTTCCCCTCTTCTTGATAAAGTCCGACACCACCAGTAACCAGTACTATCATTCCACCATGCCGATGCCAGCTGCTATGCGCTCCAGGAGCAAAGGTCAGGTGGTTGGAGTGTGGGAAATGCATCACACTGTCGTAGGTAATCATCTGCTGAATGAATACCTCTCCTGTAAACGATGGATTGTCTATCTTATTGCCGATTGGAAAAGGCAACTCTTCTTGACTGACGCCGAACTTTGCTGGTGAGCTATTGCCAGTGCAGGCAACTACTATCCATATAGATATAAAAATAAGTGCAAATTTTCTCATGATAATATAATTGTATAAATAGTGTTTAAAGGTTCTGTTCTTTCAGCCAATCGTTCACACCTTAATATTATTACTTTATTTATTAATACTCAGTCCTAATTCGTAGGCTTCTGTCATGAACTTAGTACCTTTCACTGCACCCTTAGCCCCCATGCCTATGGCTTTTACATAACCACGCTCTGTAGGATTGGGGATACACTTGGTGAAGCCTCTGAAACCTTCGATGGCATAGTTAGCTGTGCTCTCTATAGGGTCGGCACAAGCAGTGATGTAGTAAAACTCCTTGTCCTTGATTTCCATAAAA
>CACZRQ010000008.1 GCA_902783615.1 uncultured Bacteroidales bacterium
ATTGACTTCGTCCAATTTTGATAAATCGCTCATGCTCGACAAAGTTCAAGCAAGCTTGACTCTGTTCTCGCTTAACCGCGATTTTCGTCACGACTCGGCATAGCTCAAGCAAGCTTGGCTCTGCTCTCGCTGCTCCGAAAAGTGAATATTGACGATTAATAATGATAAATAGATTATGACAGTAAACAAGAAAAGTATCATGACAAGGTTTTTCCTGATAGTGGTGTTCTTCGCCACCATCGGGATTTGCATTGTGGTAAAAGCTGCCATAATCATGTTTAAGGAAAGAGGCTACTGGAACGAGGTGGCCGACAGGTTTGTGAAAGAGAATGTGATGGTGGATCCCAACAGAGGGAATATCCTTTCTGGCGATGGCAAGTTGCTGGCCAGCTCGCTGCCTGAATACACACTCTTCATGGACTTCATGGTGAGTGACAACAATGAACAGCGCAAGGCCAAGGAGCAGGCGAAGAAAGACTCGCTCTTCAAGTTGCACCTGAACGATATCTGCGAAGGTCTGCATCGCATCTTCCCCGACAGGAGTGCAGCTGCATTTAAGCAGCACCTGCTGAGCGGACGAAACCAGAAGAGCCGCTACTACAAGATTTACCCCAAGCGCGTGAGCTACATACAATATAAGGAGGTGCAGCAGTTGCCGTTCTTCAATCTAGGCAGAAACCGTAGCGGACTGCTTGGCGTGGCATCGAACAACCGCAAGAGACCATTTGGATCGCTGGCTGAACGAACCATCGGAGATGTGTATGCCGACACAGCCTTGGGTGCAAAGAATGGCATCGAGTTGGCTTTCGACACTTTGCTGAAGGGTAAGAAGGGTGTGACACATCGCCAGAAAGTGATGGACAAATATCTGAACATCACAGATATAGAGCCTATTGATGGAGCTGACATCATCAGTACAATCGATGTAGATATGCAAGACATCTGCGAAAAGGCACTGGTGGATAAGCTGCAGGAACTGAATGCCATGGTGGGTGTGGCTGTGCTGATGGAAGTGAAGACAGGCGAGGTGAAGGCCATTGTAAACATGACCAGAGGCAAAGACGGCAAGTATCACGAGATACGCAACAACGCCATCAGCGACATGATGGAGCCAGGATCGACCTTCAAGACAGCTTCTATCATGGTGGCACTGGAGGATGGCAAAGTTGAACCAGACACACAGGTGGATACAGGCAATGGCGTGAAGATGATGCATGGGCGACCCATGAAGGATCATAACTGGAACCGTGGTGGCTATGGGGTGATTGACGTGACGAGGATTCTGGAGGTATCATCGAATGTGGGTGTATCGAGCATCATCGACCAGTATTATCACGATGACCCACAGAAGTTTGTGGATGGCCTGAAGCGATTGGGCATCACAGAGCCTCTGCATCTGCAGATAGCAGGTGAGGGTAAGCCCAACATCCGTGGACCAAAAGAGCGTTACTTTGCCAAGACCACCCTGCCTTGGATGAGCATTGGCTATGAAACGCAGGTGCCTCCACTGAATATCCTGACGTTCTACAACGCCATTGCCAACGATGGTGTGATGGTGCGACCCAAGTTTGTGAAAGCTGCCGTGAAGGACGGGCAGATTATTCAGGAATACCCCACGGAGGTGATTCGTGAGAAGATTGCCTCAGAATCTACCTTGCAGAAGATTCGCACGATTCTGGAGAAAGTGGTGAGTCAGGGCTTGGCTAAACCTGCTGGCAGTAAGCAGTTTGCCGTAGCAGGCAAGACAGGAACAGCTCAGATCTCGCAAGGTGCGGCTGGTTACACAGCTGGAGGTAGAAAATACCTGGTGAGTTTCTGCGGCTATTTCCCTGCTGATGCACCCAAGTATAGCTTGATTGTGTCGATCCAGAAGCCAGGTTTGCCTGCATCAGGTGGCCAGATGGCAGGTAGCGTGTTCAGCAAGATTGCCGAGCGAGTGTTTGCCAAGAACCTGAGCTATGACATGAAGAATGCCATCGACAGTACATCGGTGGTGATTCCAGAAGTGAAGGCTGGCGAATTGGCTGAAACATCGTATGTGCTGAACCGCTTGGATGTGCCTACGCAGGGAAAGACTTCGAAGGAGAGCTGGGGTCGAGCAGAGAAGGATTCTTTGAGTGTGAAGCTGGAACAGTTGCAGATGACAGCTGGCGTGATGCCCAATGTAATGGGTATGGGTGCCAAGGATGCCGTCTATCTGCTGGAGAAAGCTGGACTGAGGGTGAATATCGCTGGTGTGGGGAAGGTGACAAGGCAGTCGATCCCTTCTGGCAACAAGTATCAGAAAGGACAGACGGTGGCGTTGCAGTTGCATTGATTAAGCTTAACCGCAATAGGGAATGGTCAATAAAAAAGA
>CACZRQ010000009.1 GCA_902783615.1 uncultured Bacteroidales bacterium
TATCTTGCTTAAGATCGTGAGGCCTCCATAACCTGAATCAAACACCCCGATAGGGCCAGGTATGCTTGACAACCGGTGGTTCATAACACTATTACTTAATACCCACCTTGGCCTTAATCTTGTCGGTAATATCCACACTCTGGGAACCCACGAAAGGAATGCTGGTGGTGTAGAGGTCAAAAACATAAATGTAGCCTTCAGCCTCACCAACTTCCTGCACAGCCTTGAGAACCTTCTCCTGGATAGGAGTCATTGCCTCCTGCTGAGCCTGCTGCAGAGAGTTGTAAGCATCCTGCTGGAACTGCTCCTGGCGCTGAGCCATATCCTGCAATTCCTTCTGGCGACGCTCTGCGATATTACGAGGCAGAGAGTCGGCCTGAGCCACAAACTCCTGATACTTCTTGTTGAATTCCTCCTGAGTGCGCTGCAGTTCGTCCTGATAATTCTTCTGCATAGTTTCCAGATCAGTCTGAGCCTTCTTAAATTCAGCCATTTCAGAGATAATAGCCATCGAGTTAATGTGAGCGAACTTCTGCTGAGCCATTGCACCCAGCGCTGGCAGGGCAATCAAAGCAACGGCTAAAACGATTTTCTTTAACATCTCAATTTTCTTATTTATAGTTATTATTTGTTCTCAATTTTGTTTATCGGCTGCAAATGTAGGAAATAATTTTGAATTATTCACCTAATTCAGCCAAAACATCATCACTAATGTCAATACTTGGTGAAGCAAAGATGATACTTGATGCCGAAGCACGGTCAATTACCATGCTATAACCCTTATTCTGAGCTATTGCCTTCACCACCTCATAGATATCATCCATGATGGGTTGCATCAGTTCCTGTTGCTTCTTGGCCAGCTCGCCTTCCTGTCCGAAATACTTCCGGCGCAGTTCAGCTGCAGCTTTTTCTTTCTCCACGATAGCATTTTCACGTTGCGTACGCTGAGCCTCAGTCAGATTCTTGGCAGCCTGATAGCTCTCATATAGCGTCTTAGCCTCATCTGAGACCTTCTGCACTTCCGCCTGCCATTGTTTTGACAACTGTTCTATTTCACTGTTTGCACTCTCATAAGCAGGAACATTCTGCAAAATGTACTCCATGTCGATCAATGCAAAACGCTGTGCACTGGCTTCCAAGCCCAAGGCACACAAAGCTAACATCAATAACACAAACTTCTTCATAATTCCATCTTTTATTTAAGTGATACAATTAAAACTCCTGACCGAGTATGAAGTGGAAGTTACTGCCACCATACTGTGTCGATCCATTAACCTTATCAAATCCATAACCCCAGTCAATACCCATCATACCAATCATTGGCAGATAGATTCGAACACCCAAACCAGCCGAGCGTTTCATATCGAATGGATTGAATTTGGAAACATCATGCCAAGCGTTTCCTCCTTCTAAAAACGCTAAAGCATAGATAGTACTGCTTGTCTCAAGCATTAAAGGATATCTTAATTCCAAAACAAAGCGCGTATAAGCGTAACCAGCTTGGCTTCTCGACATTGTCAAAGAGCTATTTTCGTATCCACGAAGTGCCACACTTTCAGTTGCATAGGTAGTATAACCTGTCATACCATCACCACCCACGTCGAAAGTTTGGAAGGGAGACTTCTTATACTTATTATAGTGCCCCAACAAACCAAATTCTGCACGTGCCATCAGTACTGGCGTGCGTTTTACGGTATAAGGATCGGCCAATGGGATGAATACTCTTGACTTAAACTTCCACTTATGATATTCAATCCAGCGATACATCTTATTATAGTCATCCTGATTGGTCTGATCATACTTACTGTAATCCTTGCCATCAATAGCACTCCAAGGTGGGGTGAGCTGCAACGAGAAAGTGAACTCTGAGCCTTGGCGGGTATAAATTGGGTTATCGGTTGAACGGCGTGCCAGCGTAAGGTTCAGTGCCACCTCGTTTGAGCTACCATCAGTTACGGGGAAATACATCCACTGGCTCAGCATATATCGGTTGAAAGACAACTCGGCTGAAACCTGGAAATAGTTATCAGGCCAATTCAATCGTTTACCAAACATCACCGAAGCACCAATCATCTTCATATACTTATCGGGGTCATAGTAATTCTCATAGTTCGAATAACCATAACCGCCATAACCGTAGCCGCCATAGCCATAACCACCGTAACCGCCATACATACTACCCATACCATAGCCATAGTTATACATATCCATCATGGCAGTGTTATAATAACGACTACTGATATCTGTCTGAACGTAGTAGTAAGCCGACACCTGGAAGGCATTTGGACGTTTACCGCCAAACCACGGGTCGAGGAATGAGATGCTATAGCTCTGATAATAGCTACCGTTGGTCTGTCCACTCAGTGTCAGCGTCTGTCCCTCACCCTGTGGCAACAAACCACGATGTTTCTTGTTGGGATGCAGCAAGTTCTTCATAGAGAAGTTCGTAAACTTCAAGCTCAGCTTACCGATGACACCAGTCTGACCCCATCCAGCAGAAAGTTCCACCTGATCGTTTGGCTTCGAAACCAATGGGAAACCGATATCCACGGTACCATCCTCAGGACGGGGCTTAATATCAGGCTGCAACTGTTCTGGATCGAAATGGCCCATCTGCTGAATCTCACGCAAAGATGTCATGATATCATCCTTGCTGAATAGCTTACCAGGCTTAACATACAACTCACGACGCACCACATCTTCATACAAGCGGTCGTTACCCGTAATCGTCACCTTGTTCACCGTAGCCTGCTGTCCCTCATAGATGCGCATCTCCAAGTCAATCGAGTCGCCCACAATGTTCACCTCCACAGGGTCGAGGCTGTAGAACAGATATCCATTATTATAATAGAGGTTACCCACCGACTCATCATCGGTTACCGTTCTCTCTTCCAGTTTCTTCTGGTTATACACATCGCCCGACTTCATCTGCAGCACCTGTGCCAGGATGTCGGAAGGATACACTGTATTACCCACCCAAGTGATGTTGCGGATGTAATACTTGTCACCTTCTTCCACCTTGATGTACACATCCACCGTATTCTCGTCGAAGTTACTCACGCTATCCATCAGGATCACTGCATCACGATAGCCCAACTCGTTATATTTGTCGATTATCAGCTGCTTATCTTCCTCATATTTCTCAGGAACGAACTTCTTGGTTTTGAAAAAATTCACCAATTTATTCTTCTCGTTGGTCTTCTTCATCACACGTTTCAGCTTACTTGTCTTAATGGCCTGATTGCCCTCAATCGTAATCTGATGCACCTTCACCTTCTCCTTCTTGTCCACATTCACATCCACAATGATCTCATTCTTCCTGACGGGATCATCGCGCTGCACCAACTTCACTTCCGCATTCTTAAAACCTTTATCATCGAAATAGCGTTTAATCAGGGTTTCTGCACGACTCACGGCATTGGGTGTAATCTGACTACCTTTAATCATTCCGATACGAGCCTGAATATCCTCCTGTTCCGATTTCTTCATGCCATGATAGTTTACTTCACTCACTCGCGGGCGCATGGACACCTTGATTCTCAGCCATATCTGGTTGTCCACAATCTTATCCGCCGAGATGCTCACATCCGAGAACAAACCATGTTTCCAATACCTCTTGGCAGCCTCAGTGATATCGTCGCCAGGCACTTCTACCGTTTCGCCTACCCGCAGGCCTGAGATATTGATCACCACATTGTCCTCATAGTTGTCGGCCCCCTCCACAACGATATCGGCTATGACGTACTTTTTGGGATCACCGGAATACAGAATTACCGGTTTCTCATCATTCAGTGCATCGATTGCCACCTCCCCTTGGGCATGAGCCATGTTCAGCATGGCACAAGGCACATTAAACAGCATTAACAACAATGCCACCCGCACGAATATGCTATTTCTTATCTTCATTCTCAATTCTTAGTTTCTAATCTATTAACCTGTTCACTTGTCAATCCGTATCGGCGTTCGCGATTCTGATACTCGGCAATGGCCTTCCTCAACTCCGGTTCCTTGAAATCGGGCCAGAACGTATCGCAAAAATAAAGCTCTGCATACGCACTTTGCCACAACAGGTAGTTGCTCAATCGCTGCTCCCCACCCGTACGAATCAACAAATCCACATCCGGCATGTTTTTCGTAGCCAGATGTTGCTGTATCGTGTTGCTGTCGATGTCCGACAGCTCTATTTTTCCTGTTTTCACTTCTTCGGCAATCTGTCGCATGGCCTCAGTAAGCTCCCACTTCGATGAGTAGCTCAGCGCCAACACCAGCGACATACCTGTATTTTTCGATGTATGCTCCACACAATTATTCAGTTTGCCTTTCACAAACTCAGGCAGTTTCTCAATGTCACCAATCACCTTGAAGCTCACATTGTTCTTCATGAATGTTTCCTCTTCAATATGTTCGAACAGCAAGCCCATCAGTGCGGTTACCTCCTGCTCGGGGCGGTTCCAGTTCTCAGTTGAGAAGGTATAAAGCGTCAGGTAGTCAATGCCCAGCCTGACAGCTTCTTCGGTTATCTGGTGTACTGTTTCCGCACCAGCCTGATGACCCACCGAGCGTTCCAAACCTCGCTGTTTTGCCCATCGGCCGTTGCCATCCATTATGATAGCCACATGCCTTGGTATGCGATTCAAATCCAACTGAACATCTTTCTCCATACACCTATTATTATTTAGATAACGCATTCACACGCCCTCTCCACAACTGATTAGGTTCACCCTCGTTGCCAATAACGAGTAGCCAGATGAAATTGTTCTCATCGGGAATCATCGCAAAATAATCGTGATCCATTACTTCTTCCGGCAGCTGGAACGATCCTTCACTTTCTCCCCACACCAGGCCGCCAATCGACTCATACATCTCGTCCAATCCACTTCCCACCATATAGAAGAAATCGTCGTAGAACATCACAGTTGGGTTACTCAACGGCGGACAGTAGTACTCCGTATTGGTGGACATTTCCCCCCAATCGTCACCATCTATGGTCATCCAAGGTGTAGTCCTGTCAGACTCATCATCGATATCTCCCACCAAGATGGCCCGTTCCACGCCCGTACTGGAAATATAGGTATCGGTACTCACCTTGCCCATGGGGAAGCCCGGTTGCACAGGTTCGCCAATCGTCCAAGGTTCATCCAACGCAAAAGTAAAGCCATACACACTCTCGCCCTCAACATCTAAGATGCTCGTCAGCTTATCGGTAAATGCCGCCAGCAGTGATGTTACGTTACCGCTCAACACCTCGTTCTTCTCCCAATACTCACCATCCTCGCTGGTATAAACATCGCCCGATTCCGTTGTCATGCAGAGAGTTCCCTGAAAGCAGCGAGCCGAGTGTAGCATTGCATCGTCAGGTAATCCCTCCATCTTGAAGATGTCCCACACATAATCAAGCCCACTCACGTCGGCCTTTGTCATTATATTACCCTCCAGCATCACCATCAGCTCATGACCACGCTTCAGCAGCTGCAGGTCAGTCACATCGTTGGCTTCTAGAAATTCCAGAGGCATTCCAGACAGGTTCTTCCATTTGGCTTCATCTGGATCTTCCAGATGCACATTCACCTGCAAGGTATATTCCTGCCAGCGACTACCGTCGTTTGCCACAATCTTGAAAGAGATACCGGGCTTGTTGATGGCAGGTGTCAAATCGGCCACCTGATCAATCACAAACAGTGAATCGAGCAAGCCTGAGGTGATGACACCCGAAGCCGCAAAGGTTTTGATGGCAATAGCCTTCAATCTTTCCTCCGAACCCACAGGCAATGAATCGGCGTTGAAGATACGATGATTCACCTGGTCGATGGTAAAATCATAATACTCTCCATATATTGTGTCCAAGCCAAAAGCCGTTACAAAGGTGCTCACATTGACCTCAATGTCTTCATCATTACCCCTCACACAAGCACCGAATCCGATGCAGATACCCAGCAAGCAGGCTATGGCCATTAAGAGTTTTGTTCTCATGAAAGTCTTCTTTTCTTATTTACAACCTGCAAAATTAAAAAACAA
>CACZRQ010000010.1 GCA_902783615.1 uncultured Bacteroidales bacterium
ACGCACTGGGTCGAGCTGATGAGCTATGTCATTAAGCTCAGTCACAATAGATTCGTGCCCACCAGGAACTTCATTGAACAAGCCCCAAAACATGATGCTTGGATGGTTGTAGTTCTGGATGATCATCTCCTTGAGCTGGCGACGAAGGTTATCATCGAAATCCTGATAGCCTACGTAGGTGCTCACAAATGGAATCTCTTCCCACACCACATAACCACGGCGGTCGGCTTCTTCAAACATGAAGTGAGCCTGAGGATAATGCGCCAGACGCAGGGAGTTGACACCCATCTCCTTGAAGATTTCGAAATCAGCCAGGTGATTCTCCTTAGTCAAAGCAGAAGCAATGCCTGCCCAATCCTGATGGCGAGATACACCCCGCAATTTCAGGTGCTTGCCGTTCAGGAAGAAGCCCTTGTTTTCATCCACATAGAAGTTGCGGAAGCCAAACTGGTCTTCCACTCGGTCGATCTCCTTGCCGCCTTTCTTCAATATCGCCACCACCTTATATAAATAAGGATCGGCCACACCATCCCACAGATGAGGTTTCTCCACACCAGCATTGATGGTCACCTTATCATTATTGATGATGTTGCTCTTCTTGTTAACCACCACATTACCATTGGCATCCACCAGCTGGAATTCAACTTCACAATCCTTGTAATCCGATTTGGTGGTCAGATGAATCTCTGCACTCAGTTCAGCATGGTCATTGGTCAGATATTTCTGCGTAACCAGTAAACCATCAGAACCATAATACAGTGGAGAGATAGCCACATCATCGGTTACGATGAGCCAAGCATCGCGATACAAGCCTCCATAGATATTGAAGTCGCCACTCTGAGTAGCCACATCAAAACGGTGGGTATTGTCGCAAGTAACCAGCAGGTAGTTCTTTATACCAAATGTGAGATAGTCGGTTATCTCATAGGTAAAGGCATTGTAAGCACCCTTGTGCTGCCCCACCTGATTCCAGTTTATCTGCACATTGGCCACAGAGCCGGCACCTTCGAACTTCACGAAGATGCGTTTGCCCTTCCAGCTTTCAGGCACCTCAATCTCTTTCATGTAAGAGCCTTCACCACGATAGTAACCTTCATCATTCAGAAAGTCTTCTGCATTGAAGGTGTGAGGCAGGTTGACCACTTTCTCACCCTTTGGCACCATAATGTCAGGAAATACACCCCAAATGCCAAAAGTACCTTTCTTGTATTGCCACTCTTGATTGAGAGAGGTCACGTCTCTACCATTGACAATTGACCATTGACAATTGACAATTAACAACACAAATAAAACGAATAAAGTCTTGATATTCTTCATAGTATTATAATTTTACATTATCTCTGTACACGTCCCGAAGCATCGCCACCAGCCAGTGCTTCCACTTCTTCAGCACTAACCATATTCACATCACCAGGAATGGTGTGTTTCAAAGCAGAGGCAGCAACAGCAAACTCCAATGCTTCGCCCTGGGTAGCCTTGGTAAGCAAACCATGAATCAAACCGCCAGAGAACGAATCGCCTCCACCCACACGGTCGATGATGGGATTGATGTCGTAACGCTTCGATTCATAAAACTCTTGACCATTGTATATCATGGCTTTCCAACCATTATGGGTAGCCGAGAACGACTCACGCAAGGTGGATGCCACATATATGAAGTCAAACTCCTTTGCCATTGCTGTGAAAATTCCCTTATATCCTGCAGCATCGGTCTTCCCACCAGCAACATCGGCTTGAGGTTTGAAACCCAAGCAAAGCTCAGCATCTTCCTCATTACCGATGCAAACATCCACATACTGCATCAGGGGTTTCATCACAATTTGAGCTTTTTCCTTTGTCCACAACTTCTTACGGAAGTTCAAGTCGCATGAAACTGTAACGCCATTGCGTTTAGCTGCTTCACAAGCCAATTGTACCAGCAGCGCAGCCTTGTCGCTAATGGCGGGGGTAATGCCCGACCAATGGAACCAGTTGGCTCCACGCATGATGAAGTCGAAATCGAAATCCGAAGGATCGGCTTCAGCAATGGCAGAGTGTGCCCTATCATAAATCACCTTACTGGGTCGCATCGAAGCGCCAGTTTCCAGATAATAGATGCCCACACGATCACCACCACGGGCAATGTAGTCGGTCTTCACCCCAAACTTTCGCAGAGAGTTCACAGCTGCCTGTCCGATTTCATGCTTAGGCAACTTGGTCACGAAATAAGCATCGTGTCCATAATTGGCCAGACTAACAGCCACATTGGCTTCGCCACCTCCATACACCACATCAAAGGCATCCGACTGAACGAAACGGGTATTGCCAGGCGTTGAAAGCCTGAGCATGATCTCACCCATAGTTACTATTTTCATACTCATATTTCTTAATTTATAATCTTGGTTACAAAGATAAACAAAAAAAGGCACAAACCAAATAATTGGTTCATGCCTTTTTCATCTGATTTTATAAAGAAGTTTAGATTTTCAGAAATCCACTCTGTCGTTTTCATCGAAAGCAGTGGTAATCTGCCCAGCAATGGTAACATCCTTTTCTGTTGTTACAGTGCTCTGTTTCAACTGAGTCCATACCTCATCGAGGCTCTTGGTATAGCTGTGTACCTCAACTGTCAGACCATCACCATAAGCATCTTTCAAACCCTGAATAAGAGCTGGGTCAATGTTCAAAATACTGATGGTAATACCATTGTCATTATGTGTAATCTCAGGAACAATAGGATATTCCTTCAAGTAGTAATCATAGAATCTGATGGCGAAGTCATCCTGTTCGATGATATTTTCATACTTGATAGGCATGTTGATGGTCACACCACCAGCATCGGTTCTGATGTGGGTAGAAACCTTGATCTCGTTCCAATCCTGATGTTCCTGCAAGTGAATGTCAACCTCTACATTATTTGGATCCACAGCTGGTGGATCGGGTGCATCTTCCATACCACCATCATTCACTTCATTATTGATATCATTACCTATATTTGGAATATCCAGCACGTTTTCAGTATTGTTGGCTGTCAGAATACCATTCACATGCCATCCATAGCGCATGCCAACTTCCTTCACCACATACCACAACACTTTCACCTCATTATTCTCCAGTTTCGCTATGGCAGTTGAGAGCAATTCCTTGTTTGACTGATTAGTCTCTTTATTTAACCAATAATTCAAGATTTCCAAGACATCGGGAATCTGCAACAAGGCATCCACTGTCTTAATACCATCTGGGTCATAAACATATCTGAACAGACCTATATTTTCGCCTGTTTTTGTATCTCTCTTAAAATAGTCTAAATCACGATCATTATACTTGCCGTAATTGTAGTCTAACTTAATCTTACCCAGATTCGGACCCTCGAAACCACCCCAATATTTGGTAGAGCTCTGGTTCTCAACACCAGGAAGGCTACCATCAATACGAATAGAGAAACGGGCAGTTTCCCAACCTTCTTCGGGATTAGATTTTGGCCAGTGCAAATCGCCGTAAGAATAGTCACGGGTGGTAGCCAATTCAGAACGAGTGTTGGCATCATCTAAGATAGTGCCCTGCACAAAAACTCTTGTCGTTGGTAACTTCGTCGTTTCTACTGATGTTGTCTGTTCTGTACCACTCTTGTAAGGGGTAACAGTCTTGGTTGGCAAACCATTATCACCTGAGCAGGCAATGAACATAGAAAATGCAATGAATGAGCCAACTAAATAAACTAACTTCTTCATAACTTTTTTGTTCCTAAATTAGATGCTGCAAATTTATAAAAACATTCTTTACATTGTAATATTTTTAACATTTAATTAACGTTTCAGCGTTAACTTTTGCGTTTTTCTCCACTTTTTTAGGTAAAAATAGTGAAAAAGACAAAAGATATTCATACCTTTGTAGGTCGATTAAGAAAGAAACAATGATGAAGAGAACATTTTGTGGCTTGATGCTGGCCTTTACCTGCATCTGTGCAATGGCTCAACAGAAGCCTTTGATAGGAATCAGTACTGGATTCAGTGACAATACCGCCAGTGTGCGTTATACTTATGTCGATGCTATTGTCAACGCAGGAGGCATCCCCGTGTTAATCCCTTTGGCAAAGGACTCATTAGCTGCTGCTGAGGTACTTAGCCGTGTTGATGGACTCATACTGAGTGGTGGCGAGGATGTCTATCCATTCTTCTATGACGAGGAATCTGTTGGCAGTTTGGGTGTTGTAAACCTGGAACGCGACCGCAGCGACATGTGGTTGTTGCAAACGGCTGTGAAACTGAACAAGCCTGTGCTGGGCATCTGTCGAGGCGAACAGCTTACCAATGTCACGATGGGTGGCACACTCTACCAGGATCTCCCTTCGCAATTCCCCAACCGACCTTTGGTTCAGCATGGTCAGCGTTCTAATGGCACACTTCCCATCCACCATGTGAATGTGGTGAAAGAATCACGTCTGTATGAAATCATGCAGCAGGAGCAGTTAGCAGTAAACTCTTTCCATCACCAGGCCGTGAAAGATGTGGCTCCAGGTTTCAAGGTAGTAGCAGTTGCCACTGATGGTGTAATCGAGGCCATTGAAGGTTTTCCTCAATATAACATCTTAGCCGTTCAGTGGCATCCTGAGTATTTTGCCCAGCAGGGCGATGCTCAGTGGATCAAGCTTTTCGAAGACCTGGTGATTCGTGCAGGTGGAGGAAAGTCGGCCATCAAGAACCCCAATATCAAACAACCTAAAATCAGATAAATTATGAGAAAACTGGCTTTTATATGTTTTCTTTGCCTGTTTTCTCTGATAATTCAGGCGCAAGACACATATACCGTTTTAGTATCATGCGATGGCTTCCGTTGGGATTTTTCCATCATGTACGATACCCCAACCATGGATATGCTGGCAAAGAAAGGCATACAGTCGGACATGCAGCCCACTTATCCAGCCTCCACCTTCCCCAATCACTATGCCATTGCCACTGGCCTCTATCCAGATCATCATGGCATGGTGAACAATACTTTTTGGGATCCCGACCTGCAACTGACCTATTCCGTTGGCAATCCTGTAACGGGTCAGGATCCACGTTTTTTCGGAGGTGAACCCATCTGGCTCACAGCCGAGCGTCAAGGGGTGAAATCGGCCACCATCTATTGGGTGGGTAGCGATTTGAAAGATGACAGCAGACATGCCTCCTATTGGTATGATTACGCCAAGAAGCCTTTGTTGACTCCTGATGAAAGGGTGCAGAAAGCATTGGAATACTTGCAGTTGCCTGAACCTGAGCGTCCTCATTTCATCATGGTTTATTTCGAAGAGCCAGATAACACACAGCACACCTATGGTCCCAATTGCGAGCAGACTCGCCAGGCTGTGAAGGAAACCGATGAAGCTGTGGGAAAGCTCTATGCTGGCTTAATGCAATTGCCAATTGCCAGCAAAATCAATTTCATCGTTCTGTCCGATCATGGCATGGCATTGGAAGACCCCAGTCGTGTGATCAATCCACACGACTACTTGCAACCCGAATGGTACGACAAGATGGTCATTAGCATCCCCACTTATATCTTCACCAAACCTCAATATCGAGAAACGGTGTATAATGCCTTGAAGGATCTGCCTCACCTCACGGTTTGGAAGAAAGAAGAGATTCCCGCTTACTTGCATTATGGCACCAACAGGCGCATTGGCGACATTGTAGTGGCTCCTGATATGGGTTGGGAATTCAGAGACACACCCCGCAATGGTTTGGGAGCTCATGGCTACGATCCTACCGATGTGGATATGCATTCCCTGTTCCGTGCTGTAGGACCTGCTTTCAAGCAAGGATACATTGCTCGACAATTTGAAAACGTTGACATCTATCCCCTGCTTTGTCACCTCATGGGCATCCAGCCAGCACCCAATGATGGCGACTTCAACCGCATCAAGCATATATTAAAATAAAATATTAACTATCAAAACATTTAGTATTATGGCAAATAGAAGAGAATTTTTAAAAGGAGCATCATTGCTCACATTGGGTGCTCTGTTTAGCAACTGCGCTGAAGCTCAAGCTGCTCCTAAGGGGGGCGGCCCTCTGGGCTTGCAGATTTATTCACTGGGTCCTGAACTCTCAGCCAATGGTGTGGCAGAGGGTTTGAAGCGTATCAAGGAGAGTGGCTACAGCTACATCGAGTTGGCAGGCTATCGTGACGGAAAGATTGGTCAGGCTTCAATGGCCGAATTCAAGAAAATGGCTGACGATGCAGGCATCGAGATCGTAAGCTCACACTTGAACCCTCCTACTCGTGACTATTCAAAGGACAACTTCGAGGAGATCAAGGACTTCTGGAAGAAGGCTACAGAAGACCATCAGGTACTGGGTTTGCAGTACATGGTTCAGCCAGGTTTGCCTAACTGCAACAGCCAGGAAGACGCTCAGTTCGTAGGCGAGGTGTTCAATGCAGCTGGTGAAATCACCAAGGCTGCAGGCATCCAGTTTGGTTATCACAACCACAACTACGAGTTCAACCGCCTCACTCCTGGTGGCACAGAGCCTATCAGCTTCGCTATCCGTGGCTTCCGTCCTGCAGAAGGCCAGCCAATGCCTAAGACTGTAGAGGAAATCTTCATCGAGAGCACCGACCCAAGCAAGGTGATCTTCGAGCTCGATGTTTATTGGACCGTGATGGGTGGCCAGGATCCCGTTGAGTGGATCAATAAGTATGCCGACCGCATCCAGATGCTGCACATCAAGGATCGTCTTATCTTGGGCGACAGCGGTATGATGAACTTCCCGAAGATCTTCGAGGCATTCTACAGCCACAACCACAAGTATTTCTTCGTAGAGATTGAGGATACCCGCAGTGGCATCCAGTTCGATCGCGTAAAGGCAAGTGCAGATTTCTTGAACAACAGCGGTTTGATTAAGAAATAATCTTTGTTTTCCAATATAAGTAAAGGTTGGCTCGTAATAGGTCAACCTTTACTTTTTTCTGAATCTCATCAAAAAATAGTCCAGATCAAGAACGGTCATAGCTACCGTGCAAACCCCAGCATATCGGGAGTGACCAAAGCTACTTCCGATGCAGGTTTTACCTATGCTGACGGCACTACCGTTTCTATCCTATCATTGTTCCACATTTAAATGACTGTATTTGTTCGCCCAATACGTTTTTCATCACCTTAAACACATTGTCACCTGTGCAATGGCTGGTATAGAACAGCGTTTGGGGATAGTTGGCTTTCAGCTTTTGACTCAAAGCCGCCACTTCTTCTTCAGTTTCTTGACCATCGAGTAAATGGAAACCTCCCACAACCGTGTGCACATCCCAGGGGCAAGCAGCAAGGATATTCTCCAGTCCACTATGAGCGCAACCCGTAAACAGCAAACCACCAACGTAGAGAGCCAATTCATGACGGAAATCGTCTTGAATTAAATTTCCCTCTTTATCCTCCACAAACAGGTATTCATTGCCCTTTGGCATAGGATGAACGTGTGGGATGCGAGCGATGACGTGTATGTCCGGAGCTACCTCACATGTCTCGTCTATCGCCATCAATCTTTCCTTCTGCACGTCAGGCCATTCTGCTGTAAGGCTATGCAGCCAGTGTCGTTTGGAATAATAGTGCCCCACCACAGCCTCAGACGATACGATGACCTGTGCCCTGCTGTTCTGCTGCAGCAGATAGCGAAGTCCTCCTGCATGATCATTGTGCCCATGAGATATGAAAACATAGTCCACTGCATCAAGGTCAATGCCCAACAATTCTGCATTACGGACAAAGACATCACTGGCACCAGTATCCAACAAGATGCAGTGCCGTTCCGTCTCCAAAAGGATGCTCAGCCCATGCTCAGTCAGCAACTTGCTGTCATCACTACTGCGATTGTCTGATAATACTGTCCATCTCATACATTTCTATCTATCATCAAATAATCACCAAACCGCCTTTCTGTTTCTGTTTTGAAGTGACTGAGTAGCAGACATTCTCTGAATCTTGAATCTCAAATATCCAAGGCAGCGTGATAAGCCTCGTAGATGGCCTTGGTGATATTGGCAGGACGAACACAGTCGCCTACCTCACGGACGAACGGGGCACATCCACGAAGGGCATCTACATCGGCACGGTTGGCATGCTGGCCAAGGGCACAGATGACCGTCTTGCCAGGAACGAGCACTTCGTGGCCTTCCTTATCCTTGCAGACCACACCGTCTGCAGTAATCTTCTGACCCGTATATTCGGTATGAGCCGTTGAGAACTCCGCCACTTTACGCATCAGGATGGGACGCTGACGGATGTTGCAGTCGGCAGCCAACGTGTCGCGCATCTCAACCAACTGCACCTTCTTGCCTTCC
>CACZRQ010000011.1 GCA_902783615.1 uncultured Bacteroidales bacterium
ACACGTTCTACATCTATTCGACAATCTTCATGGGTGCGAATGAAGGCGATCCCGACTATGCGACGCTCGACAACAAAGAGATGCTGGATGGCATAGGGATTGAGCACGCGATTAAGTCGAGCGTGTTCGAGGAATCCACCAACTTGTTTATCCCGCTCTACCACCAGAGCAGCATGAAACATGCGGCGGAAGTCTTTCTGAAGGACGGAATCATCGAAGCGGCACTTACCGACATACCATACGGTGACATTATCGCCGCACTTGACTACTACTTCGAGCACTACAACCAGGGCCGTCCGTTCATCATCGCAGGACACAGCCAAGGCTCAGCCATCCTTCGCCTTGTACTGAAGGGCTACTTCAAGGAGCATCCAGGCTACTACAAGCGCATGGTGGCTGCCTACGCCATAGGTTACTCCATCACGAAGGACGACCTTGTGACTAATCCGCACATGAAGTATGCGACTGGCGAGACCGACACAGGTGTCATCATCAGCTGGCACGCAGAAGGCCCCAAGAACGTGGAGGCGAACGTCCCGATTCCAAGCGTTGCGATACTGAAGAATGGAATTGCCATCAACCCGCTGAACTGGAAGCGTGACGAGACGTATGCACCTGCCAGCATGAACCTTGGCTCGCTCGTGATGGACGAGACCGGCGCGACTGAAATCCGCGACATCGACGGTGACGCGCAGGTGTGCATGGCTCGTGGCACAGTCGTGACAAACGCCAAAGCCATACCCAATGAAATGGTAGATCTCGCCGGTCCGCAGTGCTACCACCAGGACGACTACTCCATCTTCTACAACAACATCAAGGACAACGTGGCGAAGCGCATCGCCGCTTATAAGGCGAAGTAGCCCATAACATTAGAAAAGTAGGGAGGCACTTCAACCACGGTGCTTCCAATATCAATACCGTCCGAATGCCATTTGCTGGTTTTCGGGCGGTATTTAAATTGATAAAAATGCCTTTATTTCGCTACAGCCTGGCGAAAATGGCTATGTTTAGCGGAATAAACGCAATTTTATTCCAAATTTAACATTTGGTTTCTTGCTGGTTTCGATAATTATTCGTAACTTTGTTCCGTAAAAAATAAAATAGATATGTGTACAATCATTGGCAGGAAACAGGAGATAGCAGAGCTGACACGCCGCAATGAGAGTGGCAGGGCAGAGTTCATCGCCGTATATGGCCGCCGTCGTGTGGGTAAGACTTTCTTGATAAACGAGGTGCTGGGCGATGATATGGTGTTCCATCACACGGGGCTTTCACCATATGACCGCAAGCGCAAGGTTTCGCTGAAGTCGCAACTGCAGAACTTTCACTTCTCGTTGATTCGTCATGGTCTGGAGGGCATTGCCCAGCCAACATCATGGATGGAGGCATTCTTCCTGTTAGAACAGCTGTTGGAACGGCTTGACAACGGTTCGCGGCAGGTGGTCTTCATTGATGAACTGCCTTGGATGGATACTGCACGCTCAGGCTTCTTGACGGCTTTAGAATCGTTTTGGAACGGGTGGGGATGCAGCCGTCATAACCTGTGCTTGGTGGTGTGTGGTTCCGCTACATCGTGGATGCTGGATAACATCATCAATAACAAAGGTGGCCTTTATGGGCGCCTGACCTGCGAGATGAAACTGTCGCCGTTCACGCTGTTGGAGTGTGAGCAGTTCTTTGAGAGCCGTAAAATCGATATGTCGAGATACAACATCATTCAGGCCTATATGATACTGGGGGGCATTCCTTTCTATCTTGACTGCTTCAACCCTTCACTCAGTTTGGCACAGAATATCGATACGCTGTTCTTCAATCCGAAGGCAAAGCTTGGCGATGAGTTCGAAAGACTGTTTAACTCCGTTTTCGACAATGCCTCCGATTGCATGAAGATCATCCGCTTCCTGAGTAAGCGCCATGCCGGTTTCCGTCGTGACGAGATTGCCCGCAAGACCGGCATCAATCCTAATGGCGATTTCACCAAGATGCTGAAGGCTCTTATTGCCAGCGATTTCGTTACGAAATATGTGCCTTGGGGTGCTGACAACAATGAGGAATACTACAAACTGTCTGACTGCTTCTGCTGGTTCTGGTTGCATTTCAAAGAGGAAAAGGCGGTGACTGAACGTGACTACTGGATGCATCACATGAAAGAAAGTGAGATAACATCGTGGCGTGGAATTGCATTCGAGGAAGTCTGCATGCAGCATATCTATCAGATCAAGATGGCCTTGCAGATTGCTGGCGTGACATCGCAAGAATCATCGTTTGTTGTCAGCGGTGACAATGATGCAGATGGTATGCAGATAGATTTGCTGATAGACCGTGCTGACGATGTCGTCAACGTCTGTGAGATGAAGTATTCCAAGTCGAACTATGCCATCACGAAGTCATACGCAGAGAAACTGCAGAAACGCATTGACGTGTTGGAGCATACCCGACCCGACAAGAAGTTCTATCTTACTTTTGTGACAGTCAATCCGATAGAACGGACCCTCCATTCTGATTTAGTTAAGTCTGCAATTACAGCAGATGAACTATTCAAGTAAATCCTAAAATGTTATACTTTAATAATTGAGCCTTTCTTTAACTTAATTTCCTGCTCTGCGACTGGTTTGTTGTAGGTTGGTTGCCAATTTTTGGCTAAAATTGTCCATAGATGTTAAATCTTCACCTTTTCCTGAAAATAATTGAAGATTTATAGTGTTGGTATCAAAATAAGCCGTACCTTTGCGCCAAACTTATATAGAAACTGGCTGTGCGCCATTTGAACATACTTACCGAGCCCGCTTGGCATTTAGGTTTCGATAATCGCCCATCTTTTTTTAGAGGTAAGTAGAGTAATAACATAAAAAAAATGAGAATTATGAAAGGTATGAACCAAGTGAGTATGCTGGAAATGCCGATTGGCAAGTGGTTTACAATGACTTTAAAGAGCGAAGACGGGCATGTGTTTAAGAATGTGGTCTATTGCTCAGAAATGCAGAAAGTCGGATTGGCGATTTTCACGTATGTGAATCCTGATCCATCTTTAGATTGGGATAAGGTGTCTTTCGTTGATATTGAAGACTATGACATGGCACCCATTAAAAACTTCGTTTATCGTTATTTCAATAAGTTGTTGGAAAAAGTGACTTTAAAGGATATGGGATATTCTGAAATCTTGAAAAGGATAATGTTTTCAACCTGTTTCGACATGGTGACAGACGAGAATCTCTATGGTGATAAAGGTCTCGCTATCTTAGACTATGTGTTAGAAGAAGCATTCCCCCGCATAGGGGCAAAAAAGTCTGGCTTGGGAAAGTTTGAATGCGTGTATGATGCCATGCGTACGTATATGCTGCTTGATCTACGCAGGTATCTAGACTTATATGTGGAATTAAATGGTTTAATCGGGTATG
Organism: uncultured Bacteroidales bacterium; assembly: GCA_902783615.1. Classification (GTDB taxonomy): domain Bacteria; phylum Bacteroidota; class Bacteroidia; order Bacteroidales; family Bacteroidaceae; genus Bacteroides. The sequence goes on from CACZRQ010000011.1 coordinate 3,399, forward strand.
ATGAAAATCCCTGTATGACGCCAGAATACAAGTCTTTTTTGAATCGAAGCGAATGGGACGAGGAGAGAGAATGGTGCTCATTACATCGCCTTCTTGATATGGATGATTCTCCACTTGGCGTTAATCAGTGAGAATATGATGGAGAAGTACATTAACCCTTACACTGACTTCGGTTTCAAGAAGTTGTTTGGTACTGAGATGAACAAGGACTTGCTCATCAG
>CACZRQ010000012.1 GCA_902783615.1 uncultured Bacteroidales bacterium
CGGTTGTTTTCTTCTGCTTTACTCAACCCTCACGGACTGCTTCCCATTAAGAAGTGGAATGCTCTGTGTTGCCCGGACTTTCCTCCTACATCCCGAAGATGCAAGCGACAAGCCGACCAACTGTTTCTGGGCTGCAAAATTACAACAATTCATGGAAATGCCAAAGCTTTGATGCATTTATATAATCGTCACAAGTCTTTCACAGGGGTGTTTCCACTATCTCTAAACGCTTTGCGTGCTCGCTCCAACTGCTCATAATGCATCTTGAACTGATTCTGCCAATCCACCTTGAAGTCCTTGAAACTAAAGCCCTTGGTACTGAGGCGGTCAATCGTTTCGGCCAACGTGATGTTCACACAACCTGATGCTGGCAAATAAATCTCCTCCTGACTCTTGTCTGGTGCATTCATGATCAGTAAATCAGCTTCTGTCAGTTCATTCAGCACCATTTGCGTCAACTGGATTGGAATGTGGCATTTGTTTGAGAGCTGGCGAGCAGAATAGGGCTTGTCGTCGCCATAGGCATATTGCTTGCAAATCATCGACATCAACACCACAGCCAAATAGTTGCGATACTCGTATGAAGCGTTGTTCACCTCCTTATAGTTGTCGTATCGCTTGAAATTCTGCATGATATACGTCAATTGGGCACCCAAGATACAGATGGTCCACGATACCTGCATCCACAACAGGAACAAAGGCAAGGCGGCAAAACTACCGTAGATGGCATTGTAGCGAGATACCCAAACCTGTCCGCTGATGTACAGATACTGGAACGCCTGGAACATGGTACCAGCCAGGATGCCGGCAATCAAGGCATACAGAAACTTCACCTTCGTGTTGGGCATGAAGATATACAAAGCCGTGAACATCAGCCAACTCAGCACGTAGGGAATAAGACGAATGAGAAACCTCACCATAGGTGCTATCAGCGCATAACCCTCAATCTTGTTGAACAGCGTACTCATGAAAATGCTCAAACCCCCACTCACAATGATGAGGATAGGCATCAGAATCAGCATCGAGAAATAATCTGTCACCTTGCGGTAAACCGTACGGTCTTTATTCACATACCAGATGTCGTTGAAAATGCTCTCCATGTTGTTCACCAGACTGATGAATGTCCACAGCAAGGCTATCAGACCCACACCCAAGAACACGCCTCCTGTGGTCTGCGAGAGATATGAATCCACAAACTGGAAGATATACTTCGTGGCTTCTGTGGCACCACCTAAAAGTCCTTTTTCCACCTGCTCCTTCAAGAGGTTGTCGAAGCCGAAGCCCCTGGCTATGCCGAACAGGATGGCCAGAATGGGCACAATGGAAAGCAAGGTGCTGTAGGTCAGTGCCGCAGCTTTGTTGCTGATTTTGTCGGCAGAAAAGCGGTTCACCAGGATATAGATGACGCGTGTCACGTATGCCACAGCATTCCTCAGTGACAACCGTTGGTACACACTGTCTTGCCAGATGCCGAAGGTGATGAACTTGATGAGCCACTCCCAAGCCTTATCAATATATTCCCCTATTTTCGTAAACCATTTTCCCATGTCTATGCTCAATACTTCACTTGCTTCACACTCTTCCAATCAATGTCCTTGGTGCTCTGAGCCACCTTGGCTGTAGGAATCACAGCACCCTTGCGCACCAGGATCACAGCCTCCAGCTTGTCGGTTGTAATCTCTTGCCAGCCAGCCTGATAGGTATTGCCCGTCTGGTAATCCACCCAAGCGCCACCTGGCAGATATACCTTGCGGGTCCAATGACGCAAACCCGTAGTAGGACGATGGTCGGTATTGTTGAAATTATCCTCTGGGTCCACAAAGTCCTGTGGCGCATCGAACACAGGAGCCACCAGGATGTCCTGTCCGAACAGATATTGATCCTCCACCATCCAGGCCACTGGGTCGTTGGGATATTCAATGAACATTGCCCTCACCATCGGCAAGCCCGTTTCCGTGCAATGCTTAGCCTGTTCCACGATGTAAGGCATCAGGGCATACTTCATCTCGGCATTGGCACGATAGTAGTCGGTAAACTCTTGGTTATACAGCCAAGGCTCTGTGGGAGGAGCACCATGACTGCGGGTATGGGAAGTCAGAAAGCCGAAAGGCAACCAGCGGCGATATAGGTCCTCAGGGGTTGACTGCACGAATCCGCCGATGTCGTGACTCCAGAACGAGAAGCCAGAGAGGCCGAAGCTTAGTCCAGCATGCAGGGTTGAGAGCATAGCCTCGTTTGTGTTGGCAGCATCGCCACCCCAGTGCAGGGGATAACGCTGAGAACCAGCCCACGCTGAGCGAGCCCAGATGATGGCTCCGTCTTTCTGTACATCCTTGGTCACATCCCACACCGCTTTGTTGTAACGCACAGGATAGAGGTTGTGTTCATACATACCACCTCGACCGTTGTGATAGAATCCATCGTAGGGAGCCCCCTCGCCGAAGTCCACCTTGATGGCACCCACGCCCATCTCAAGCAGATTGCGCAAGTGACCCTGATACCATTTCACAGCCTCAGGATTGGTGAAGTCCAGACAGGCATCCTCGTAAGGCATGGAGCCGTCGGCATTCCTCACCACCAGGTTCTTCTCAATCAGCTCGTTGTAGAACACATTGTGCTGGGTGAAGTAGGGCAGTTGCCACAAACTGATGTGGAACCCATCGTTCAGCAAGTCCTTCACCATCTGCTGCGGATCGGCAAAACGGTCTTTTGCAAACTGATAGTCGCATTGCCAATCTATGCCGAACCAACCTGTATCTAAGTGAATCACATCGGCAGGAATCCTGTTGTCACGCAGGTTCTTGGCAATGCCATAGGCATCTTGGTCGCTCAGGTAGGTGATACGGCTCATCCAAGTGCCGAAGCTCCAGGTGGGAGGCATCGGACTCTTGCCCACCAAGTCGGTATATTCGTTCAGAATCTCCGCAGGCGTTCCGATGAAGAGGAAGAAATCCACAGCCTCGTCGGCCATGAACAGCTTGGTGGCTCCCACATAGGTAGCTCCGAAGTCGCAGGTCACAGGTGCCGAGGTGTGCATGAACACGCCATAGCCTCTGTTAGAGAAATAGAATGGCACAGGCTTGTACATCTCATCGGTCTCAGGACCCTGAGGGTCAGTTACAAACAGGTTCACCTTCTGCCCAGCCTTGTTCAGACCCGTGGGCGACTCACCACATCCGTAGATGCGTTCGCCTGCCTTCAGTGAGAACACGGCGTTCATGCGACGCGAGTTGTCTGTTCCGCTCTTCTTGAAGTTGAATGGCAACAGCTTCACCTGACTTACAAAGTTGTCATCGTTCGTCCAGGTCTGCGTCAGCACCTTGCCCTTGGCATCCTTCAGTACCAGTCGCCAAGGATGCTTCTCGATGGTGAGCGAGCCCTTTGCGCTTTTATATACAATCTCCTGCCCATTGTCGGCCACAGTCCAGTTGGCATGTGGATTGTCCTTCAGGAACTGCTCGCACAGCATAATCTCCTCAGTTTCCTTGGGAGGCACTAATGAAGTGAGCATCCTGATGCGAACGGTACGGTCGGTGATGAAATCCACCTTGAAGCGGAACTGAGGGTCGTTCTCATAGCCCGTATCGGGGAAGTCCTTCATCTGCAGCTTGTCGGCCACCACTGTATTGGTGTTGAAGGCCTGACGGGGTTCCAGACTGTAGCGAGCCCACTGCACCTTTCCCTCGCCCGTAGTGGTATCAAACTGCGTCAGTTTGTCAGCAAAGAAATAAGTGGCGGTCATGTCCACATAGTCGCGACTCATGTCCTTCGCCTGATTCATCAATTGTGCGAGAGCCGTCATGCTGCAGGCCATCGCCAAAGCTGTTGTCAAGATCAGTTTCTTCATATCGTTGCTCTTTTTTAGTTAGCTGAATGATGCCGTTCTTTTCCTTTGCAGGAAGAACTGCCTGGTGCCCATGAAAAACAGGGCGAAGCCCACCACATGGATGGCGGCCATTGTCCAGAAAGCCGAGGCATAGCCGGCAAACTCAGCTATCGTACCTCCTGCCAGAATGCCCAAGCCGATGCCTAAGTCCCACGAGGTGAGCAGGGTGGAGTTGGCTGTGCCTCTTTCATTGTTGTGCGCCACATTGATGATCATGTTCTGCATGGCAGGCCACATGTGTCCGTTGCCCAAGCCAATCAGGATGGCAGAGCCGTAGTAGCCAATCATGTTGGGCATGGCGATGAACAGCGTATAGCCAATGGTGGAGAGCACGATGCCACCAGCCGCGTTGTGCGTCAGCTTGCCCTCTCTCAGCGACTTTGCCCCTTGCAGGCGAGAGAGTATCAGACCTATGCTCAACAGCATGAAGTAAGTGCCTGTGCCACTGGTGATGCCCATCACCTCCTTGCCATAGATGGCCAAGTAGTTGCTCAGCACCCCATAGCAGAAGCCGAAAGCGCAGATGTTCAGCCCAATCATCCATCCCTTCAGCAGGAAGAACCTGTCGAGCGAGAGGGCTTTCTTGTCCTTCAGCAGCTGCTTCTCTGGTAGTTTCACGGTGTAGTCCACCCACAAACCTAAACCTGCCACCACGAATGCCAACCAGAACAGCACATCGAAGTTGTGCACATATTTATATACGAACACGCTGATGGTTGGCGCGATGGCCATCGCCAGGTTGTTGCTCAGTCCATAGTAGCCAATGCCCTCGTTCCTGCGGCTCGAAGGCAGCACATCGATGGCAACCGTGTTGTTGGCCACCGTCGAGGCTCCGTATGGTCCCCCATGCAAAGTGCGCACAATGGCAAACATCAGCAAGCTGCTGGCCAACAGATAGCCTCCGAAGAAGATGAAATACAGTGACAGGCAGATCAGCAACACTTTCTTGCGGGCGAAGCTGTCCACCACATAGCCGCTGAAGGGTCTCAGCAGCAGAGCCGTAATGGTGTAGCCACTCAGCACCAGTCCTATCATGTCCTTGGTCGAGCCGAACGATTCGCTCAAGTACAAGGGCAGCAGAGGCGTGAGCAGATAGAAGGCAAACTGCATCGTGAAGTTTGCCACCATCACCTTCTTATAGTTGCTGTTCCACAGCTTCTCCATGCTTCCTTCTTGCAAAATCATGGCAAAGTTAGTGATTTTCTCGTTTATTTACATTGTTTTCATCAATTATTCGTATCTTTACGCTGAAATCATAAAAGCAATAACGATGGAATTAGCGATTTATACCTTGACATCAGAACTGCACGACGAGCAGGCGATAAATGATGCAACGAAAGAATTTCTTGACAGTTTGGAAGTGCCTTATCAGCTGAAAGGCGATGACTTCAGCGATTATGGCACGCATGTCTTCGATGTGATTTATGTCAGGACTGGAGGCACTGAAAGCCTTTTCGAGAGTCTGTTCCCCCAGCTGCGGGAGCAATCCACAGGTCCTTTCTTGCTGCTGGCCTCGGGCAAACACAATTCATTGCCTGCCTCGCTGGAAATCATGTATTTCTTGCGTCTGAATGGGGAGATCGGTGAGATCCTGCATGGCAGCCCCGAAGACATTCGGAGTCGTTTAGAAGAACTGGAAAAGCCTAGAGAGGTGAAATGGAAGATAAAGGGATGCCGTTTGGGAATCATTGGCGAGCCGTCCGACTGGCTCATCTCAAGCGTTTACGATCCACAAGCCATTCGCCGTAGGCTGGGCATCGAACTGGTGGAGATTCCCATGCAGACCTTGCTGCAGACCATTGCCGAAACGCCGCTACCCGAGCCATCGTTTTCATCGCCCAATGAAAAGGTGCAGAAAGCCTTGCCTGGGGCAGAACAGATCTATCTGGCATTGAAGAAGGTGGTGCAGGACTACCAACTGCAGGGCTTCACCCTGCGCTGCTTCGATCTCCTCACGGCTGTACACAACACGGGCTGTCTGGCACTGGCACGCCTCAACAGCGAGGGCATCGTGGCAGGATGCGAGGGTGATGTACCTGCACTTGTGTCGATGGTGATAGCCAAGGCCGTTTCTGGTTATTCTGGTTTTCAGGCCAACCCGTCCTACATCGATCCACTCACTGGGAATGTGGTCTTTGCCCATTGCACCATCCCGTTGAATATGGTGGAGCGTTACGAGCTCGACACTCATTTCGAGTCGGGCATTGGTGTGGGCATCAGGGGGTTCATGAAGGATCGTGCCCCCATCACCCTTTTCAAGACCAACGGCACCCTCAGTCGCGCTGTCATTTATGAAGGCTGCGTGGTGAAGAACCTGTCGGAACCAGACTTGTGCCGAACTCAGCTCCAGGTTGCCTTAGTAGGATGCCATGACTATTTCTTGGACAACCCCATGGGAAACCACCACATCATCATCCCTGGTCACCACGAACACCTGATTAAGGAGTTGATGAATAATCTCTGAGCAGACTCCAAATGTAACTGGAGCCATATTGGACATTTTTTTAACCATTTCGGTCTGTGTAGAACCACCGAAAACCAATACCTTTGCAAAAAAAAACAGGTAGCTTATGAAAAAGTCATTGACAACCTTGGTCATCACCCTGCTTTCAGCCCTGCAGCTTCAGGCGCAGCAGTGCGAAGTGAAATTCAATCTCAATTACAACACCTCCCAGCAGGTGGAACCCATCAGCGTAAAGCAAGGATGTGCCTTGCCGCTCGACAAGAAACCTCTTCCCCAGCGTGAGGCTATCGCTTTGGCGGATGGTACACTTCGCCCGATTGCCAGCCTGCCGACGAATAGCTGTTTGGCAAGATGGTGGGCATGATGGGTGCCTTCATGCAGCAGGCCAACGACTCGATGAAGGTGGAGCAGCCCATGACGCTCTATGCGCGCTGGATAGCTCCCACTCATATCAAGACTGCCGAAGAGCTGAACCGCATGCGCGACGATTTGTATGGCTGGTATGTGCTCGACAACGACATCGACATGAGTGGCTTCTCCGACTGGGAGCAGGTGGGTGTGTATGAAGCCGACTACGAGTGGGCTGAAGGAGAGTGGTGGAAGAAAGCCTTCAAGGGCAAGCTCGACGGACAAGGTCATACCATCCGAAACCTCAAGTCCACCCAGCCCACCTCCGAGAAGAAAGCCCTGTTCGGCTCGATGATGAATGGAGAGATCTGTAACTTGGTGATTGAGGACTTTGTGGTGGATATGAGCACCACCTCCATGTATGCTTCGCGCCACCCGCTTTAGCTAAGAGGGGAAGTTTTGGGTCTGTTCAGCTTTGTTCCTTGTAACTTTCAATATTTCAAAGATCATTTGTGTTGGTTTTGCAATTCGGAAACCACCATCCATCCCAAACATGTTTTGCAATCCCTACTTAGTGCACATTGAGGTTTTGCGTTGAGCTCATGGGCTGTGGTCGATCTCGAACGACACTGCAAAGATACACATAAAATCAAGGCACCCCCGGGTCAAC
>CACZRQ010000013.1 GCA_902783615.1 uncultured Bacteroidales bacterium
GCCAAGCAGGCTGAATTGGTGGCTCGCGAGATTTATAACATCCGTGAGAGCAAAAATACACTTCTAAGAGGTGAGGCCGACAATCTGCCCAAGGATGGTGCTCAGCTGCAGATCATGCTGGACAACTTGAACAAGCAGGAAAAGGCACTGACTCAGATGTTTGAAGGTAAGGTATCTACCGAAACCGTGCACCACTCCATGAGGGTGACACCAAAGGAGATGAACAATCAGGTGGTGTTCCGCTTCTCCAGGAAGTTGGGCTTCGTGGATGCTGATGATTTAGCTGGCGAACCTGTTCAGCTGACGATAGTGAATAAGCATGTGATTCCCGAACAGCCAGCTGAGCCAACTGACAACAAGGCTGGGAAATCGATTATGAATATCCTTTCGAATGGCAGCAAGACAGCTTTAGAGGGCGTGGCATACAATGTGCCTGGCAAGGCCGACGTAAAGTTGGTGTTTAATCATAAGACGCTATTCAACAGAGAGCTGTCGTTGACACAGTTTGGCACACGTGAGTATCTGGCAGCACAGCTGTTTAACAAGAATACGGTTACAAAGGTGATGTTTGATGTGAACACAGGAGCTTTGCTGAAGATTGAACGTTGACGATTGAGCTTCGCTCCAATCTTGTCGCGACTCGGCATAGCTCAAGCAAGCTTGGCTCTGCGCTCGCTGCTCCAAGAAGTGACGATTAACGATTGACTATTGACAATTAAGAATATTGTTATGAAGAAAGTGTTTTATAGTTTGGTGACTCTTGCATTGTTAGTTGGTTGCAATGAGCAACCCGTACAACAAGAGATGATGGATCCAGTGGACTATGTGACTACATTGATGGGCACCCACTCGAAATATACCCTATCGACGGGTAATACCTACCCGGCAGTGGCTGTGCCTTGGGGTATGAATTTCTGGACACCTCAGACAGGTAAGATGGGTGACGGTTGGGCGTATGTGTATGATGCCGACAAGATCAGAGGCTTCAAGCAGACACACCAGCCAAGTCCGTGGATCAACGACTACGGTCAGTTCAGCCTGATGCCTGTGACCGGCAAAACAGTCTTTAACGAGGAAGAACGTGCCAGTTGGTTCTCTCACAAGGCAGAGACTGCTACACCCTATTATTATAAGGTGTATCTGGCCGACTACGACATTACCACAGAAATCACCCCTACCGAGCGAGCTGCTGTGTTCCGCTTCACCTTCCCTGAGAACGAGTTCTCTTCTGTGGTGGTGGATGCCTTCGACAGAGGCTCAGCCATCCAGATCCTTCCTGCTGAACAGAAGATCATTGGTTATACCACGCGCAATAGCGGTGGTGTGCCACAGAATTTCAAGAATTATTTCGTCATCAAGTTCAATAAGCCTTTCAGTCAGACATCAGCCGTGATGGACAAAGACATCAAGGGTGGCGTCACTCAGGCTGAGGGCAATCATGCCGGAGCCATTGTAGGTTTCTCAACCAAGCGAGGTGAGGTGGTGGAGGCTCGTGTGGCCTCATCGTTCATCAGCGCTGAACAGGCTGAACGCAACCTACAGGAGCTGGGTAACAAGGACTTCGACACTGTGAAAGCTGATGCTCGCAACACCTGGAACGAGATCTTAGGCAGAATTGAAGTGAACGATACCAACATCGACCACCTGCGTACATTCTACTCCTGTCTGTATCGCTCAGTGCTCTTCCCCCGCAGTCTGTATGAGATTGATGCTCAAGGAAAACCAGTGCACTACAGTCCGTATAACGGTGAGGTGCTGCCAGGCTATATGTTCACCGACACAGGCTTCTGGGACACCTTCCGTTGCCTGTTCCCCTTCCTCAACCTGATGTATCCCAGCATGAATGTGAAGATGCAGGAGGGTTTGGCCAATGCCTACAAGGAGAGCGGTTTCCTGCCGGAATGGGCCAGTCCGGGTCATCGCGACTGCATGGTAGGCAACAACTCAGCCTCTGTGGTGGCAGACGCTTATCTGAAAGGGCTGCGAGGATATGACATCGAAACACTGTGGGAGGCTGTGACACATGGTGCCAACAACGCTCATGAAAAGATCTCATCTACTGGCCGTAAGGGCGTGGAGTATTACAACAGCTTAGGCTATGTGCCTTACAATGTGGGTATCAACGAAAGTGCTGCCCGTACCTTGGAATATGCTTATGACGACTGGTGTATCTATCAGTTGGGCAAGGCGTTGGGTAAGCCTGAAAGTGAGATTGGCATCTATGCACAAAGAGCCATGAACTACCGCAATCTGTTTGATGCTGAGAGTAAGCTGATGCGAGGCAAGAACGAGGACGGCACATTCCAGAGTCCGTTTAACCCATTAAAATGGGGTGATGCATTTACCGAGGGGAACAGCTGGCATTACACCTGGTCGGTATTCCACGATCCTCAGGGCTTGATCAACCTGATGGGAGGCAAGCAAGAGTTCACCCAGATGATGGATTCAGTATTTGCCGTTCCGCCTGTTTTCGACGACAGTTATTATGGTTTCCCCATCCATGAGATTCGGGAGATGCAGATCATGAACATGGGTAATTATGCACATGGCAACCAGCCTGTGCAGCACATGATTTATCTGTATGGCTATGCCGGTGAACCTTGGAAGGCGCAGTATTGGATTCGTGAGGTGATGGATAAGCTGTATGCAGCTACTCCAGACGGTTATTGCGGTGATGAGGATAATGGTCAGACCTCAGCCTGGTATGTGTTCTCTGCTTTGGGCTTCTATCCTGTGTGTCCAGGCAGTGGCCAGTATGTGCTTGGCACTCCATATTTCAAGCAGGTGAAGTTGCATCTGGAGAATGGCAACACAGTAAGTATCAGTGCACCTGCTTGCTCTAATGCCAACCGATACATCGATGCCATGCAACTGAATGGCAAGGATTACCAGCACAATTACCTCACCCACGAAGATTTGATGCAAGGTGCCAAGATTGAGATGCAGTTGGCAGCAGAGCCAAACACGAAGAGAGGCACCGCTAATGACGATACCCCCTACTCTTTCTCTAAATAATAAAAAAGGTGGGTCAACCCCACCTTTTTTATTTTATCACTTCTTTTCATTCAACCGATAGCTGACGAAAGCCACATGGCGACTATCGGGAGCCCAGGAGTTGGTGTTGATGGTTCCCTGTCCGCCAAACAGTTCAGCTACGCGCTTAGGTTGACCACCTGCAGCAGGCATCAACCACAGTTCAACATTATAGTTGGCCAAGTGCTGACCAGGATCCAAGTCACCCACATGATACGTGATGTAGATAACCTGCTTGCCATCAGGAGATACGTGAGGGAACCAAGCGTTTCGGGTTTCGTCGAACGTCATCTGGGTCTGCTCAGAGCCATCGGCATTCATACGCCATACCTGCATCAGACCTGTGCGTACACTATTGAACCAGATATGCTTGCCATCGGGACTGTATTCAGGACCATCGTCCAAGCCCTCAGCAGTGGTGAGACGCGTCTCCTCACCCCCATCCACAGAGATGGTATAGATATCGGCACCCACAGCCACACTTCGGAAAGCACAATATGCTAAAGTCTTGCCGTCAGGGCTCCATCCATGCAGATAGCTTGGGCCCCAAGGGGTGATGAGCTTGGGCGTTCCTCCTTCCAAAGGCAGTGTATAGATGAGGGAAGTACCTGCGTTGGGCGAAGGACTTGAGCTCACAGCGATCGACTTGCCATCGGTAGAGAGTACATGGTCATTATTACAACGCACCACATACTCAGTATTGATGAGTCCTACCTCACCCTTACCATCAGCAGCCAGCTTGTAGAGCAGGCCTCCACTGTTGAAGATAATCCACTTGCCATCCACAGTCCAGTTGGGAGCTTCAATCAGATAATTAAATTCTTTGAGCACTGTGCGTTGACCTGTTTGAACATCCAGCACCTCGAGAATGCTGGTCACACTGTTTCTTTGCTGAGCCTGCACACCCATTGTCATGCAGAGCATCAATAAAAAGATGATTCGTTTCATGGTTGTTAATTCATTTAATAATTCAAGTTTGTGGGTCAAAGGTACGAATAATTATTGTAAAACAAAACAAATACATAAAAAAGAGTTGGCTACCTCACGGTAACCAACTCCTCACCCTATAAATCTTTCTTCTTTATGGAAAAAACTAAAAGAAAAGATATCGTGTATCTTTAACATTCGCCTTCATATAAAGGTCATTGCCAAACTGCTGACGGGCAATGTTAACCTTATTATTCTGAACCATCACCTTCTCAACCAAAGCATCGTAGGTGTCGTTGGTCTTGTTCTGAGCGTATGGCTGCAACAGGTAAATAGCAGCGTTACCCTTCAGAGGAGCGCTGGTTACGCCCTGCTTAGCCACAGCAGCATCGGCACTGAGCACAGTCTCAGAAGAACCCACAGCAGCCACGTATGCAGGATTAGCGAAGCTTACACGCTTGATAGAATCGCTCACCGCGCCATCCATAGCCTTCAGCTGCTCAAGAGATGAACCAGCCACCTTAGCCAAGAGCTGCTCGCCCTTCTTCTCGCGAATCAGTTCACGCTTGATCTCATCCTGTACAGATGCCAATGGACGATAGCCTACCTTGTTGATGCGAGCCACACCCACCTGCATCAGGCGGTCGCTCTCACCACACTCATATAAACTGGATGCATCGCCTGCATTTGACTCGAACACCCACTTCAGGGCATCCTTGGTGTTGCGGATAGAACCAATATTGTGATCAGAGTTCTGAACTTCACCCTGAGAATAGAGACGATAGCCAGCATCCTCTGCGTTAGCCACCATCTTATCGTAAGTGTTGTTGGTTGCCACGAACTCACTGAAATCGTTGTAAGCCTGATTGTAAGTCTGCTTGCTGAACTCCACAGGACGCTTCACGATAGCCACCTTATACTTAGGCTGCATGCTCTTCTTAGCCATCACCTCCAGGATTACGTTAGCCTGAGTGAGGTTCAGACTGGTGAGCTGATTCTGTGGCAAAGTGGTGATTGCGTTGATGTAACGCAGGTTGTCGCCATCCACCTGAGCACCTTCGTAGTTAGCTGAAGAAATCCAAACAGGCTCGCCTGTCTGACCATACTTCTGTGCCAGCTCTTCGAACTTAGCACCACCCTTCAGGGCTGTGAAGATACTGTCTGCCAACTGCTGAGCCTGAGCCTGAGTCTCGCCAGTCACCTGAATCTGACGGAACTGGATAGAGTCGGGCATACTGGTTGCCTCTAACTTCTTGAAAGTATTCAGTGTATTGTCGCTCATATTGTAGTATGGGCCAAATACGCCACCCACTGCCACTGAGTCGAGGCGAGCCACTACATCAGCTGGTAAAGCCTTGGTGGTGTAGTACAGGTTGATGTAAGGCTGTTCAGAACCTGACTGGCGAACGAAAGTAGTATAGTCTGCCACCTCACCCTTCAGCTGCTCTGTGTATTCCTCCATCTCCTTCTCCAGTTCGGCACGATCTTCATCGCTGGCTACCACCTGTACATCGATATAACGGATGTCGCGGGTTTCAACCAACTGACGATACTGCTCCTTCTTCTGCTCATAGCGAGCCTTGATCTCAGCATCGGTTACCACGATTGACGAATCCAGCACTGTGCTGTAAGGCAGCGCAGCCATGAGGAAATCGGTCTGTGAGGTACGGGCGTCGAAGTTGTTCTGAGCCTCAACAGAGTTAGAGAGCAATGACTTGGTGAGCAGTGCCTGATACTTCTCAGCGAGACGGTTCTGACGCAGTGTCTTCTCGATGAATGTCCAATATCTGTAAACCTGCTGGTACTGCTGATATACGTCGGATGATGTGGTTGATGGGGACATGCTTGCGTAGTTCACCAGGAACATGTTCAACATATCCTTATCGAATGTACCGGTAGTCTGGTTCACAAACGGAGTGTTGGTCAAGATAGGAGCAGTGCCCTGATCGATGATGTCCTGCACTTCTTCGTCAGAAACGGTGAGACCCAGCTTCTGTGCCTCATTCTCAATCAGGCTATTGTTCACGTAAGCCTGCCAAACCTGATCTTTCACTGCATCGTTCTGCTCGTCGGTGAGGGCATTAAGACCCTGTGAGAACTTCACAGCGTCAGCATACTCCTCAAACAGAGTCTGAAACTCCTGAGCAGAGATTTTTTGTCCATTTACTTCACCTACATCCTGTGACTGACGGGGAGCGATCACCTTCCACGCGTCACCGGCGATGAAGGCAAACAAGCCCAAGGCAATCACACCAATCAACAACGGTCCGTGGGACCTGATTTCTTGTAAAGCTGCCATATTTTAGTTTTTAAGTTTTTTAATATCTCTATCAATGATAAATAGCTCGTAGAACGTACCTTGCGGCACGAAACTACCCATTATTTTCCAAAAACGGTGCAAAGGTACAAAAAATACTAATAACCTATCGCTTTTTTTGCAAAAAAAATCAATTAATGACCTTATTCATTCACTTTAAGGCGGACAAGGTCGATTTTTGTGGCCGAAACCTTGATGATTTTGAAGTCGTATTGTCCAATCTTTATCGTTTCATGCAGCTTGGGGAAACTCTGATAACGATCCAGAATCAGGCCACCCACAGTGAGGTATTCGTCGGACTCTGGCAACTTCAGGTCGAACGTTTCATTCACGCGTTCAATCTCCAGACGGCCGGAAAGCACATACTCTTTCTCTCCCACCTTCTTGCACACATAGTTGGAGCTGTCGTGTTCGTCCTCTATCTCGCCAAAAATCTCTTCCACCAAGTCCTCCAAGGTAACGATGCCTGATGTACCACCAAACTCATCCACCACCACAGCCATGGTCTGTTTGTCCTTAATGAACTTCTTCATCAGTCGTTGGGCCAACATCGTTTCAGGCACGATGGGCATCACCTTAATGCTCTTCACCCAGTTGTTACGGTTGCGGAACATCTCAGAAGAATGGATATAGCCCAAAATGTTATCTATATTCCCATCGAACACAATGATGCGCGAGTTGCCCGACTCGATGAAGGTATTGACGAGTCCTTCCACAGGGGTTTTCACATCCAACGCCAAGATTTCAGTACGAGGAACCATACAGTCGCGCAGTTTCACCGATGAGAAATCGAGCACATTCTGGAAAATCTTCACCTCCGAACCCAAGTTGTCCTCATTCTCGGCATTCTCGATGCTGGAGGTAACGAAATAATCCAGGTCCACCTTGCCGAACACTTTCTCTTTCACTTTCCTATCCACCTTCTGCCCGAGCAAGAGGAGTACCAGGTACGACAGCATCGAAGCAAACATGGAGACGGGATACAACAAGATGTATAATATATAAAGAGGTATAGCAAAGATGCGCAACATGAGGTGGGGATTCATCTTGAAGAACGTCTTGGGCAGGAACTCACCTGTGACGATGATGATGAGCGTAGAAATCACCGTCTGCAGGAACAGAATCAGGAATTCGTTGTCACCCACCAAAGAAATCAGAGATGGCTCCAGAATCTTAGCCATCAGGATACCATAGATGACCAGCGCAATGTTGTTGCCAACCAGCATGGTAGAGATGAAATTGCTGGGATGGCGAAAGAAATAAGAAAGGATTGATGAGGTGACACCAGGCTTGCTATTCATCTCGAAGCGTAGCTTGTCGATCGACACGAACGCTATCTCCATGCCTGAGAAAAAGGCAGAGAACAGTACGGATATCAGCAAGTAGATCAGTGTATTCATTTATTTAGTTGTTTTTCATTTTTTCCAAAGGTAATGTTCCCTGTGGTCTGGTAGCGGTAGCAGCTGTCGGTGTGGCAGGAGCCTCGTCTGTGGCCAGACTGTCGGAAGGGGTAGCAGCCATCTGTTCCTCATCCACATAGAAGATTCCTTCTGGCTTATGAATGGTATAAACGGTGAACTGCTGGTTCGACTCGAACCCATGTCCTGTAATGATTCGGTCGATCTGCTCAATACGGATAAACTTGTCGGAATACACCTTTTGGGTATCCTGATTCCAGAAGAGCAGCTCCGTATTGAATCGCTCGCCCTGCTGGTTCTTGATTTCAACGTGACCTCGCAGCTCCCACAGCTTCTGTTTGTCATAATAATAAGCGGTGTCGGCCTTGATATCTGCCATCACGTCGTTGTTTTCATCGAAATTCTCTAAATACATTCCCTCCTCGAAGGCCCACCTGCTGGGTTTGAGTTTGTCGAACACCAGCCAGAGGGGTGTGGTGATGCGGTAACGAATCACCCCCGAGTCGGATATAAGCGTTGTCACGTCACGCGTTTCCAAGGCAGGCAGAGAGTCACGATTGGTGACCGCCTCACCCATGGGTTTACCGTTGCCCGTGCAAGCGGATGATAAAACAAGCATAACCACTGCCACGAAGACAGTGGTTATGCTGATAGGTTTATGTATGCGAACTATAGATAGTTGCATAAACATCGGATTAGCGGATGGTGGTAGTTTCACCAACCAGGCCACCTACTGTTACGCGGTCACCCTTCTTCAGACCCTGCATGAACAGGTCTTCTGACTTCGGGAAGTAGCGAGAGTAAGTGCGGATCAGTTCGTCAGCCTGTTCTGCGCAACTTGGATCCAGTGTCTTAGCGCGCTGCAAGCGGTCAACGCATACATAATAGGTGCAAGCATTGAGTGAACGCTCGTCGCTCCAGTTAGGATTAGCTGCGTAGATCTGAGCCATCAGGATGTGAGGAGCACCCCAATCGTCGCGGAAGCTGATAGCCTGCTGAGTATATCTCTTGGCATTGCCCCACTGCTTGATAGTTGACAGAGAAGCTGCGATAGCATAAGCGATTTCAGCCTTCTTAGCATTGTCTGACTCCAGCTGCAGAGCCTCGTCGAAATACTTAACGGCTGTTTCATACTCGCCCTTCTTGAAGTACATGTAAGCCACACCGTTAGCTGCGTCAGCAGTTGGGTTGATGCGATACATGTAGTCAGAAGCGGTGAAGTAAACTTCACTTTCGTTACACTTCATCATACGCAGGATAGCGATGGTGTTCTTCAGGAAAGCTTCGTTGCTCTTGTTCTGCTCAACCTGAGGACCGAATACGTTCTGCAGGGTCTCGCAGTCAGCCATACCACTGTTGATGAATACAGCCAGCACGTTCTCTTTAGCTGCCTCCATGTTCTCCTTAGCCTTGTCGTCCTCAGCAGCTGCGATAGCCTGGTCGGTCAGGTCAGAAGCCCACAGATAGTCGTCCAGGAACTGGTTGCTCTGAGAAGGATCAGCCTTCATCACAGCCAGTGACTCGTTCAGGAAGTTCATGATGGTAGAAGCCTTGGTAGCAATACCGTCACTCTGAACTGATTCCTTAAACCAACCATAAGCGATCTTGTGGTTAACGTCAGGAGCATAGGTCAGGTAGTCAGCAGCCTTGTCGGCCAAAGCAGCAGCGTCGCTCTTAACCTTGGTACCCTTAGCACGGAACTCAGGCAGATACTTGGTACGCAGGTCGTACAAGTTCATCAGTTCATCGAAGTACTTCTGATACTCTGCTGAACCCTTCTGGTTAGTGCTCAGGAAAGAATGCAGAATGTCGATCATATCGGTGAAGGTGTAGTACTTCATCGTAGGACATTCCTTGATGACAGCCTTAGTAGGCTCATAAGCGTCAGCATAGTTCTTAGCCTTCGCAGCCTCGTGGCCGATAGAGCTGTTAGTGATGCACTCCTGGCTCTGAGCGAAAGCAGTGCTGAAACCTCCAACGAGGAGGGCGATTGCAAGTAAATTCTTAATTTTCATTGCCATTAAATTTAAAGTGTTATTATTAATTTTATTATCTCCATTTATAATCGTTAATCATCAATCGTCAATCGTCAATTGTTAGTTCACTCTCGTCTTATAGAACCACCTCTCATTGAACGTAATGCCAATGTTGACTCTCAACTGGTTCTCGTTGATGAAGTTGCTGGTCAAGCCATTCACCCTGGCATATTGACCAGAGATGTTCAAGTAGGAGCGACCCCTCACAGGAATCGACATACCTGCTGAAACTCCCCACTCGTTCGATGCCCTCTTTTCCTCAAGCTTGTAATAAGGGGCGTTATAATAAACACCAGCTCTGTACTTGATCCTCTTCAAGAGGTTTCTCGCCTGTGGGTCAGGCAGGAACTCAGCACCTGCAGCAATCTTATATCTATCAACGAACGCGTCTTTATTTCCCATGAATGCCACCTTGCTCCATTGCTGGTAGGTAACATCCATGCCAACCGTCAAGCGACCATCATATACAAATACACCACCTACACCTATCGACATCGGGATGCCGTTATCCGCATCCAAATCGGTCTCTGTAATCAACAACGACTCTGAGCTTCCTGTCAATATAGCCGTTGACAAACCCACCAGTTCCTGGATGTAGGTTGTATTATTTAAATTGTATCCTGGCGAAAATACTGCACCCAAAGTGGCAAATTGTTTCTTGCCAAACTGAAATGAGTATTGCGCGCCAATATCAACCTTAAAGCTGTTGATGCCCACATGCTCTCTCTTTCCAACACCGTATGCATCAGTGTTGTATGGGAAAGTAAGCATCATAGCATGCTCAACGTCACCCCAAAGATACGAAATATTTGCACCAATTGAAAATTTTCGGGTAATTTTATACGCTAAACCCACATAAGCTTGGTGCAAACCGCCCTCTCCGAAGTAATTTGTGACGTATGCCTTCTCTTTTTCCTGCGGATTATATGTTTCCATCTGCATGTCGTAGCCCACATTGGCATAAGGCAGCAGACCCAAACTCATACCAAAATCCCTTCCCACACGGAAGTGCATAGACAGATAATCCAAGCTGGTGTTCTTGGCATTCGTCTTGTTGGTGCCATTGTCAAAATTCGTATTCTGCAATGACATGCCGGCCTCAAAGATAAAAGTCAATGAGTCCACGGCAGTATATGAGGCAGGGTTGGCAAAATTGGTATGCGCCTTGTCGCGCAAGCCATATGCTACACCACCCATAGCCCTGCTGTTGCTCGCCCCTTGCTCAGCCAACTGACCATACCCATAACGGCTGTAAGGCGAATTCGTGTTATTTTGCGCGAATCCCCATCCTGATACCAGGAAGAGCATCAGCATCAAAAACGCTTGTTTATATCTCATTTTCCTATCTAATATTCTTACACTATTCAGCAAAAATAGAAATTCGTTTGCAAAGATGCAACTTTTATTTCATGTATCAAAAGTTTTTTGCCCTTATTGCCGTTAAAAAAACAAAAGTGAGAATAAATTTGCTTATCTTTGCACCCGAATGAGACGATTTGCACTAAAATATGGCGTTTTGCTGCTGACATTAATCTGTCAGCTGAATGTGTCTGCTCAGCTCCGCAGAACATCCCTAGCGTTGCCTACCGACACTGCTGACACTTGGCAGGTGAGCCTGATCACCTGCGGCCCAGGTGTGGAGGTTTACAA
>CACZRQ010000014.1 GCA_902783615.1 uncultured Bacteroidales bacterium
AAAAGAAAATTCTTCCTTAGCTCAGTCGGTTAGAGCATCTGACTGTTAATCAGAGGGTCCTTGGTTCAAGTCCAAGAGGAAGAGCTAAGCCGCAAGGCTTTCATATACAGGTTGTTTTTAATTCTTCCTTAGCTCAGTCGGTTAGAGCATCTGACTGTTAATCAGAGGGTCCTTGGTTCAAGTCCAAGAGGAAGAGCAAACAGAGGGGGTGCTGAAGAGCATCCCCTCGTTTGTTTGTCTAATCCTCTCTTCAAATAAGGTGGCAAAAGAAAAGCCACACCATCTTTATTAGGATAGTGTGGCTCATTCTTTGTTAAGCAATCATCATTTGATGATGAAAAGCTTGTTAAAGCCGGTCATTTCGAATACCTTCTTGATCTCATCGTTGATATTCTTTACAACCACAGTGCCTTTTCTTGCTTTAACACTCTTCAAGATGCTGATGAAGATGCGCAGACCAGAACTACTGATGTACTCCAGTTCCTGGCAGTCAAGTTCAACTTCTGTGCAACTAGCATCAATCAGGGGCTGTACATCCTTAGCTGTCTGTACAGCTGCGAGCGTATCGAGGCGCCCGCTAAATTCAGCAATCATCTTGCCTTCTTCTTCTTTAATCGTAGTGTTCATTTTTCTAAAAGTTATTTATTTGTTATTTAATACATTGGAAATATTATCATCACAGTTATTAAGTCCACGGCTAAAAGTATGATATGCATCCACGTACCCATGTGCAGAAAGTCGGTAAACTTGAAGCCACCTGGGCCGAAGATCTGCATGTGGGTAAGCGAGCCTACCGGTGTAGCAAAGCTGATGGTGACCGAAGTCATCAGCGCAATGGTGAAGGGCATGGGCGAACATCCCAATATCACTGCCTGGTGGTAGATGATGGGGAAGAACACTGCTGCTGCCGATACATTGCTGAACAATTCGCTCATCAGAGATGCCAATATACACATCACTACCATCACCATGTATGGGTTTTGGCCACACAGTCTAATGATTGGTTCGGAGATGATAGACGCCATTCCTGTGTTAGAAATAGCCGTTGAGAATGCCATCATGGAACCCAATGTCATCAGGTAATTCAAGTCAATATACTTGGTAACGCTATCCATGCGGCAGCATCCTAGAAACAGCATAGCACCGGCTGCTATCATCGTTGATGTGATCAATGGCACTATCTGGAATGATGAGAGCATGAACATCAGGATGAGGATGCAGGCCGATACAACGGTGCGCAAACCCAACTGAGGCACGAACTGCGAGTCGAAGAATGTCAACGTTCGCTTGTAAATACTCTCCAGGTCAGCGTCTTTCTTCGAAGGGCACTCCAGCAGCAGACTGTCGCCTGCTTGCAGCACTACCTCTCGAGGCTGTTCGTCCACTCGTTTACCTTGACGGGCCACAGCCACCAACACCATATCGTTGTGTCGTTCGAAATTGTTTTTGCTCATGCGTGTGCCTATCAATTCGCTGCCGAAGTTCACGTAGGCTGTACGCAACTTGCGGTTACTGTCAATTTCATTGATGTTATAAACATGGTGGTCGGCTGCTACCAGTCCGTGGCTCTCCTTCAGTTCCAGCAGTTCGTTGATTTGACCTGAGTAAATCAGGCGGTCTCCACCGAAGATAAACTCATCGGGTGGCACAGGTGAGATGACTTCTTTGTCAAATCGCACAATTTCAATCAGCGAACCGCCTCGCACATTACGCAAACCTGCTTCGTCGATGGTTTTCATCACCGCTTCGTTGTCGGTAGGCACCAGTAGCTCTACCGTATAGTCGCTGGTTTCCTCAAACGACAATTCCGGCGATTCGCGGGGTGGAATCCTGTCGCGAAAGATAGTCATTAAAATAATGCCTACCACTGTACATGCTAAACCTGGCACCAATGGTGCAAACAAATTCAGCGATTCGCCTGTCTGCTCAATATACAAGCCGGCAATTACCAAGTTGGAAGTATGCCCCAACAAGGTACACATACCACCTAAGGTGGCTGCATAACTCAATGGTATCAGCAGTTTGGAAGGAGTAATGGACAACTTGCGCGCCCATATTTTCACTAAGTCAATGAACAAATGGGTTACTTCTGTACAACCCAACATGGCACTCAAGGTGGCGGCTGGCCCCATGAGTTTGATAATGGCCATCTTGTAGGATGACGGGTCACCCAACAGATGCTTGCTCAGCCAGTAAAAGAGGCCTGTACTCATCATGCCCGCCAACACCACAAAGAAAGCACTGGTCACGATAATTGCCTCTGATCCAAATGACTCCAAAACATCCCTCTCGGTGATGACACCGGTAGCCAAAAGGAACGTAACAGCACTTAGGAATGTCACTTCTGCAGGCACGCGTGCGCGTACCAACAGATAGAAAATGCCTATTATCATTAAGATAATCAGCCAAATTTGTACAGACAGCCCTAAGAACATAGTCTCTTAATTACAACAATCCTTCAAGGTCAATACCCAAATCCCCACCTTCTGTCTTACGCTTATGCAAGGTCAAGATGTTCTTGCCATCTTTTCGCTCGTAGGATACGCTGTCCATGATCTGGCGAACCAGGTGTATGCCCAAACCGCCAATAGGGCGGTCTTCAACCCCTAATTCCACGTCCACCTCTGCTTTGGCAGTGGGGTCGAAAGCCTTACCACTGTCGCTGATGGTAAACTCAATATCGTCTCCTTCTGCTGACGCAGTGATGAGCACCTCACCCGTTGTTCCCTCAGGGTAAGCATACTGCATGACGTTGACAACAGCTTCTTCCATGGCAAGTTGCAAACTCATCACCAATGAGAAATCTATGTCTGCCTCTTCGGCAAATGAGTCTATAAATGCCGATAGCTGAGGCACTTCAGCAATATCATTATGTAATTCAATCGTTCGTTGCATAAGCGTATTATTTCCTTAAAACCACAAAATAATAAAGAAAAACTGAGAACGCCAAAAAAAATATGACTCTTTTTTATTCTTTTTTTGGAAAAGAGATTTTTAATGATCCACGACAGCCACAGTCAGAAAGCTGAATTTGATGTCTGGAACGTCTCGCAAAGCATCGGCACAAGCTGTGAGTGTAGATGAAGTAGTCATCACATCATCTATCAGTAGCACATGTTTCCCTGCTAGTTGCGTTGCATTGTTCTTTGCTTGAAATGCTCCTTGCATGTTTTCCTTACGCTGCTGCGCCGACTTGTGCGTCTGGGTCTCAGTATGGAGTGTGCGCTCCACGGCATCGCAAACCACAGGCAGGCAGATGGCTTTGGCCACTCCTCTTGCCAGAAGCTCGCTTTGGTTGTAGCCTCGCTGGCGTTGTTTTTTAGGGTGTAGCGGTACAGGAATGATGCAGTCGATGCCACAGAAGAAGTTGGTTTGCTGCATTTCACGAGCCATGAGTTGACCTATATCGAAAGCCAGTTGCTTGCGACTGCTATATTTAAATAGGTGAATCATGTAGGCGTAAGGCGACTCTCTCGAATAGAAAAACCAGGCAGCAGCACGCTCTACGGGAAACTTTCCCCAAAACTGGCGTGCCATGCGGTTGTCAATCCAGGTGGCATACCTGGTGCGAGGCATCTTGTTGAGACACGACTTGCACATCACTTGCTCCTCGATAGGCAATCGGTTGCCACATACTGGGCAATAGTGCGGGAATAACCAATTTATCAGGGGAATACCCCATTTCCTTATCCATTTCATAGCGGCATTATTGATGAATTACCGCTGCGAAGTTACAACATTGTTTTGAAAAGGCAAGCAAAATTTTTAAATTTTTTTGGTCGGACAGTGAACAATGTTACGGTTTTTTTGTACCTTTGTAGCCGTGTTCGGTTTCCCGAAATGGAAAACTTTGCAAATGAAATTTTTGGAAAAGTTTCCCGAAATGGAAAACTTTGCACAAGCTGGTATCAAAGAAAATTAGATAATATTCAGATATGATGGAAATAAAAAACTTTACAATTACCAAGCGCGACGGTTCAAAAGACCGCTTCTCTTTAGACAAGATTATGAACGCCATTGTAAAGGCGTTTGAGAGTGTGGAACAGCCTGCTGATTTGGGTACTATCTCAAAGATATTGAGTCATTTGGATATGCATGATGACATCAAGGTGGAGGATATCCAGAACCAGGTGGAAGAGGCCTTGATGAAAGAAGGCTTCTACAAAGTAGCCAAGTCTTTCATCCTTTATCGCCAGTTGCACTCTGAAGATCGTGAGACATTGGAGAAGATGGTTTTCCTTTCAGAATATTGTGACTCGTCGAATGCGGCAACTAGCTCAAAGTATGACGCCAATGCAAACGTGGAACATAAAAATATAGCAACTTTGATAGGTGAGTTGCCCAAATCTAATTTTATCCGTCTGAATCGCCGTCTGCTTACCGAACGCATCAAAAAGATGTATGGAAAGCAGTTGGCCGATGAATACATCAACAAGCTGACACACCACTTTATATATAAGAACGATGAAACAAGTCTGGCGAATTACTGTGCCTCTATCACCATGTATCCTTGGCTGATCAGTGGTACTACTTCTATTGGCGGCAATAGCACGGCTCCCACCAACCTCAAGAGTTTCTGTGGTGGGTTCGTAAACATGGTGTTTATGGTGTCATCCATGCTGGCAGGTGCCTGTGCCACGCCTGAGTTCTTGATGTACATGAACTACTTCATTGGCAAGGAATATGGACTCGACTATTGGAAGCGTGCCGATGAGCAGGTTGACTTGAGTTTGAAGAAGCGAACCCTCGACAAGGTGATTACCGACTATTTTGAGCAGATTGTCTATTCGCTGAATCAGCCTACAGGTGCCCGCAACTATCAGGCTGTGTTCTGGAATGTGGCTTATTACGATAAGTATTATTTCGACAGCATCTTTGGCGAGTTCTACTTCCCTGATGGATCTAAGCCTGATTGGGAAGGCTTGTCGTGGCTGCAGAAGCGCTTCATGAAGTGGTTTAACAAGGAGCGTACGAAGACGCTGCTGACCTTCCCTGTAGAGACCATGGCACTGCTCACCAACAAGGATGGCGAATGCCTGGATTCCGAGTGGGGCGACTTCACCGCAGAGATGTATGCCGAGGGTCACTCGTTCTTCACTTACATGAGTGACAATGCCGACTCACTCTCGTCTTGTTGCCGTCTGCGCAACGAGATTACCGACAATGGTTTCAGCTATACCCTCGGTGCAGGTGGCGTTTCAACGGGTTCGAAGAGTGTGCTTACCATTAATCTGAATCGTTGTGTACAGTATGCAGTGAACCACAGGATAGATTACTTGGAGTATCTGGGCTCAGTCATCGACCTGTGCCACAAGGTACAGTTGGCTTATAACGAAAATCTCAAGGAACTGCAGGCGCATGGCATGCTGCCGCTGTTCGATGCTGGATATATCAATATTTCACGTCAGTATCTTACCATCGGTATCAACGGCTTGGTGGAGGCTGCTGAGTTCATGGGACTGAAGATCACGCCTAACGATGATTACCTTCACTTCGTGCAGGGCATCCTGGGCTTGATAGAGAAATACAATAAACAGTATCGCACCAAGGAGGTGATGTTCAATTGCGAGATGATCCCAGCCGAGAATGTGGGTGTGAAGCATGCTAAGTGGGACCGTGAAGACGGCTATTTCGTGCCTCGTGACTGTTATAACTCATATTTCTATGTGGTGGAAGACGACTCACTTACCATCTTGGATAAGTTCAAACTGCATGGCGCTCCTTACATCGAGCACCTCACCGGTGGCTCTGCCCTGCACATGAACCTGGAAGAGCACCTCAGCAAGAACCAGTACAGGCAGTTGCTCAAGGTGGCAGCCAAGGAGGGATGTAACTACTTTACATTCAATATTCCTAACACCATCTGCAATGATTGCGGAACCATCGATAAGCGATACCTGCATGAGTGTCCACATTGCCACTCTAAGAACGTGGATTATATGACACGCATCATCGGTTACCTGAAGCGTGTAAGCAACTTCTCACAGGCTCGCCAGGAAGAGGCTGCTCGCCGCTACTATGCTTCACCAGTGAAATAAGGGAGGGTTGTCATGCTGAAGTATGTCAATACCGACGTAGTGTTTCAGGAAATCCCTGATGAGGTGACGCTGGCCATCAACATCTCGAATTGTCCTTGCCATTGCCCTGGCTGTCATAGCCATTATCTTTGGGAGGACATCGGGCTGTCGTTGGATACCGAGGCCATTGATGCCTTTGTTCACCAGTATGGGAAAGACATCACCTGCTTGGCTTTTATGGGCGGTGACTGCGACCCCAAGGGAATTAACCAGCTGGCACAGTATATCCATGAGGAGTACCCGCAGTATAAGGTGGGATGGTATAGCGGACGCCTCCGCATACCTTCCTCGGTGAAGAAGACGGATTTCGACTATATCAAGGTTGGACCGTATATCCGCCATTTAGGGCCTTTGAAAAAGCCCACCACTAACCAGCGGTTGTATAGGCAAAACAACACAGGCACGTTCGATGATATCACCGATAGGTTCTGGAAAAGATAACAAAAGGGGGAGTTTTTCAGCTCCCCCTTTTCCTATCTATCATTTCTTCTTTCTTCCTCTTGAAGTCTTCGTTGCAGCCTCCTCAACAGCAGGCTCTTTTTTTGCCCTGCGTTCATTCTCCTTGGCGATAATCTCTTGACATTCCGTTAAGGTAAGTGCCTCGGGGTTAGTCATTGTCTTGGGAATTCTGTAATTCGAGCCCTTGTAGGCAATGTAAGGTCCATAGCGGCCATTCATGATCTCAATCTCAGGATCTTCTTCAAACTTCTTCAGGTGCCTTTTGGCTTCGTTCTCTTCCTTGTCTTTCAGCAGGGTAGCAGCATCTTCTAAAGTGATTGCCAAAGGATCCATGGTCTTGGGAATAGAGATATAAGTCTGACCGAAGTGGATGTAAGGACCGAACTTGCCAGAGCCTACCATAACGGTCACGCCATCCAGCATGCCCAGGTTACGGGGCAACTTAAACAGTTCCAGTGCCTCTTCTAAGGTGATAGTCTCTATCGACATGTTTTTCTTCAGCTGGGCAAAGCGAGGCTTCACGGAATCCTCTGCAGTGCCAATCTGAGCCATTGGACCGAAGCGGCCGATCTTCACGCTCACTGGCTTGCCCGTATTGGGGTCTTTACCCAACACACGTTCACCCACCTTATGCTCTCCCTTTAAGGAAATAGCCTTCTCTACCATTGGATGGAACTCATTGTAGAACAGGCGCATGGCATCTGTCCACTGCTCTTTGCCCTCGGCTATGTCATCAAACTCCTTCTCCACGTTAGCGGTGAAGTTGTAGTCTAAGATCTTGGGGAAATAATCATTCAGAAAATCATTCACCACTGTGCCGATGTCGGTAGGTAGCAGCTTGCCTTTTTCAACGCCAGCCATCTCTGAAGCTTTCTTTGCAGATATCTTATTGCCCGACAGGGTGATGACCTGATAGCTGCGCTTGAAGCCGGGCTTGTCACCCTTTGCTACATACTCACGCTGCTGTATGGTCGAGATGGTAGGAGCATAGGTTGATGGACGGCCAATGCCCAACTCCTCCAGCTTATGCACCAGACCTGCCTCAGTATAGCGTGCGGGGTACTGACTGAAGCGCTCGGTGGCAACGATGTTATTGCGGCTTACCTCCTGACCCTTGGTCACTGGAGGTAGCTGGCGAATCTCGTCCTCAGCATTCTCCTCATCGGTTGATTCACGATACACTTTCAGGAAACCATCGAACTTTACTACCTCGCCTGAAGCCACAAACTGCTCCGGTCCGTTACTCATGCTGATGGTCACCGTGGTTTTCTCCAGCTCGGCCTCAGCCATCTGCGAGGCGATGGTGCGCTTCCAGATGAGCTCATAAAGACGCTTCTCGGCACCTGTACCCTCAATCGTGGTATTTTCTATATAGGTAGGACGAATAGCCTCGTGTGCCTCTTGTGCCCCCTTTGCCTTGGTGGTAAACTGGCGATTGTGCACATATTCTTCGCCCATCATCTCTGTAATGGCCTTACGACTGGTGTTGATAGCCAGACTGCTGAGGTTCACCGAGTCGGTACGCATGTAGGTAATCTTACCCGACTCATACAAGCCCTGTGCCAGGCGCATGGTCTGTGCCACGGTCAAGCCTAGCTTCCTGCTGGCTTCCTGTTGCAGCGTACTGGTAGTGAACGGAGGTGCTGGATACTTCTTCACCGGATGTTTCTCTACATCAGTAATGGTAAACTGGGCATTCTTACAACTCTCTAAAAAAGCTGTAATCTCCTCTGCTTTAGTGAAACGCTTGGCCAGCTCGGCTTTCAGCTCACACTCCTTGCCCTCGGCATCAGTCCAGGTGAAATTGGCCATCACGCGAAAAGCGGCCTTGGGCTGGAAAGCCTGTATCTCACGCTCACGCTCCACAATCAGCTTCACCGTCACGCTCTGCACGCGGCCAGCCGAGAGAGATGGCTTTACCTTCTTCCACAACACGGGCGACAGCTCGAAACCCACAATACGGTCCAGCACACGGCGTGCCTGCTGGGCATTCACCAGGTTGATGTCGATGTCGCGAGGCTCCTCAATGGCCTTGACAATAGCATTTTTGGTAATCTCGTGAAACACGATACGCTTGGTGTTTTCGGGCTTCAGTTGCAGCACTTCCGACAAATGCCAGGAGATGGCTTCTCCCTCGCGGTCCTCATCGGATGCCAACCACACCATGTCAGCTTTCTCGGCTTGAGATTTCAATTTCTCCACTACCTCTGTCTTATCCTCGGGAATCTCATACATAGGCTTGAACGTATCGGTGTCTATACTGAAGGTCTTCTTCTTCAAATCTCTAATATGACCGTAGCTGGGCATAACCTTGTAGTCTTTGCCTAAGAACTTTTCAATGGTCTTGGCTTTCGCCGGTGACTCAACTATGACTAAGTTTCGCATAATTATCTAATTTATAAACAGTGAATTCTATCTTACATCCTTTCGGGAACTTCAATGCCCAGCAGACTCATAGCCAGACGGATGACCTTTGCTACGTTCTCCGACAGTGCCAGGCGGAACAGCTTCACCTGCTCGTTCTCCTCGCGCAGAATGCTGAAGTCGTGGTAGAACTGGTTATACTCCTTCACCAGGTCATAGGTGTAATTGGCTATGTCGCTCGGACTGTAGTCCTTGGCTGCCTCTGCAATGGTAGCGGGGAAGTCGGCTAAATGCTGTATCAGGCTTTCCTCCTTGTCGTTCAGCTGAATGTCTAACTGCAGGTTGGCTGGTACGTCGATGCCTGCCTCGGCGGCCTTGCGCAACACTGAACGGATGCGGGCGTAGGTGTATTGGATGAAAGGACCCGTGTTGCCGTTAAAGTCGATTGACTCCTGTGGGTTGAACGTCATGTTCTTGCGTGCATCCACTTTCAGAATGAAGTATTTCAGCGCGCCCATGCCCACAATGCGGGCAATCTCAGCAGCCTCTACCTCGGTCAGACCATCC
>CACZRQ010000015.1 GCA_902783615.1 uncultured Bacteroidales bacterium
ACATTTGCCATGCGATTATATAAATAATTAGTTTCCGATAATCTTTGCAAAATTAGTGAATATTTAACAAAAAAACGAAGTTATTGCGGTTTATTTTCCACAATAACCTCGTTTCTTTATCTTTTTAAGAAAAAACAAGACACAAATATGGTCAAAAATTACTCTTCTTCAGCAAACATAGGATCCCAAGCTGGCAACTTGGTGGGCTTCTGCTTCAACAATTCTTTCACCTTGACAGTGGCATAACGGCTCTCCACCACGAGGCGGAACATATATTCGTTAAACCACTCGTCGGTCATGATGAGAAAACCCTGGTAGCCTCGGTCGGCACCCCAACTGTTTTCCACCATCCATTTCACAGGCTTACCAGCTTTGTCCAAGTCAACAGCCATCAGAGTCATGGCGTGTGTCGATCCACTGGCGAAAGTCTGGATACGTTGCTTCTTGTCCATGCCGAAAGTAGTTCCCATGAGCGATCCATAGTCAAAATTATTAACATCTAATAGGCCACGCTTGGAGTCCTGAAACTTGCCCACATCGCAAGAGAAATACATCATGGTATTGTCTTTCAATGAGGCTATTGCCATATCTTTGATCTCCTCGATAGGAAGATTCACATACACCCAGTTCTGACCATCATAAGTATGTCGGTCGAAGTCAATCTCGTAGGTCTTGTAATACTCACGCGTCGGGTCGTTCATCAGCATCACATAATCAGTTAGCAGGCCCTTATCGCCATACTTCTCATAGAACGACATAGGGGTGTGGTGCTCAGTAGCCACAGGCTTGCCATCGGCATCCTTACGTTGGAAGTCGAACTCCTTGGGAGGAATGCCTAAGTTCAGTACCAGCATACGATAGACGGTGGCCAGCATATCTGTCTTCTGAGCCTCCAAATCGGCTTGCTTCACACCCTTGGCGGCATCGTCACGCAACTTTAGACCATACTCTTTCAGTTTCTGGGAAATCAGGCTGCGCATGGTGGAAGTATGGTTACTGCTATAAGTCTCTGGCATCACATCCTTAGGCACTAACCCATATTTCTTCACCAAGTCGGCCACACCGCAGAAAGTACCGCCATCACTCAGCGGATGCTGGAACAGCCACTCCACCATCTTATCGTCGATGGGTTGCTGACGGGTGTCGATCACTCCCTGCAGGAAGAGGTTAGCCTTTTCCAGCTGGTCGTAAAAGAATGTATAGACCTGTGAATATTCAAATACAGGCAGACTGTATTGCTCGATGGCCTTGGCACGCATCACGTTCAAACCCGTGAACAGCCAGCAACGGCCTGACGATGCTTGGTTTGTAATGCCTTTGGATTTTACGCGAATGGAGAAGTTGGTATCCATCGCTTTTTGGTTGTCCTGATTCACCACCAGCGTACTGATATCGTTGCTACCGATAGCGTTACGAATAGCTCTGTTTGCAGGTGTATCCTCGTATCCTTTCTCTATTTGCTGCAACATGCGGGCATCGATGCCGCCCTTTCCAGTCTGTGCGATAGCCACAACACTTATCGATGCTAACGCAATGGTCATTAAAAATTTAATCTTCATGGTATATTATTTAAGCAAGTAAGCCCCAAAGCAACAGCTCTGGAGCTTACTACATTATTGTTCTTTATTCATATTTCATTGTTCTCTCTCAATATATGCCAGCACATCGCCTTTATTTACGGTGTCACCCTGCTTAGCACATACCTCGATAATCTTACCGGTAAAGTTGGCCTTCACCTCAGCCTGCTCACCCCACAAGGTAGTGATGTAGCAGAAATGATCACCTTCCGTAAACTTCTGGCCGATAGCTGGAGCCAAAGATGCATTCACCACATCAATCTCCCAAAGTACCTGGCCGTTTACAGAAGCTGTGATAGGCTCAGCCTTCGCGCGCTTCATCTTCAGGATATCCTCTGGGTTGAAGCCCTGCTTAGCCATCTGCGCATCCTTAGCCTTCTGAACATCAGCTTCGAAACGCTGCTTAGCCACACCACTCTTGAATGGACGGTACTGTTCTGGGTGCATAGCAAGTTCAAACAGCTCTTCGTCATCTGGACCAGCCTCCCAGCCATTCTCCTTCATCTCCTTACGGAAGTCATCCATATTGTCTGGATAGAGTGCCTGTACGTCACCTGTGAAGAATTCCAAGCCTTGCTCCTTAGCCAGCTCCTTGATTTCCGGAGCCACCTCACCTGGCAACTGGCCACTCTTGCCGAGAATCATACCCCAGATGCTCTTGTCAGTAAGCAGACTGTAGCGTGGTTTGCCCTGTGCCTCTGCCAAGATGTTCATCAGAGCGATGTTCTTCACATATTGGCTGAATGGAGTCACCAATGGAGGATAACCCACCTTAGGCCATACATATTCAACCTCATCAAACAATTTCACCACCACTTCGTCGAGGGTCATCTCAGGTTTGCCCTGTGCCTTCAGCGACATGTTGATGACAGGCATCATACCCTTCATGTCAGCCATCATAGAACCCATCATACCGCCTGGCAGACCGCACTTCAGCAGCAGCGACGACATGTGCTTGTTGGTTGGATCCATGAAGTATCCCAAGAAGTCATCGATGAATTCCTGTGTCAAGGCACGAGCCTCCATATATGCCTTCATATTGATGTCCTTCACCTGGAAGCCAGCATCCTTCAGCATAGCCTGGATGGTAATCACGTCTGGATGAACCTTACCCCAAGACAGAGGCTCGATAGCTACGTCCAGAACATCGGCACCAGCCTCAGCTACCTCGAGCATGGAAGCAACAGAAAGACCTGGTCCGCTATGACCGTGATACTGAATTACGATTTCAGGATGACGCTCCTTGATATTCTTGGTCAGCTGACCCAAAGACCAAGGGCGACCGATACCTGCCATATCCTTCAAGCAGATTTCCTGTGCGCCAGCCTCTATCAGTTTGTCAGCCAGCTTAGTATAATATTCAACGGTATGGATTGGAGAGTAAGTGATGCAAAGAGTTGCCTGTGGGGTCATGCCGCCCTCAAGAGCATACTTGATAGAAGGAATAATATTATTTGCATCATTCAAACCATCGAAGATACGGGTAATGTCAACGCCCTGAGCATGCTTTACCTTGTACATCAGCTTGCGCACATCCACAGGACATGGATACATACGCAAAGCGTTCAGACCACGGTCGAGCATGTGGGTCTTAATGCCCACTTCATTGAAAGGCTTTGTGAAAGCACGAACAGCCTTATTGGGGTTCTCACCATACATCAGGTTTACCTGCTCGAAAGCACCACCGTTTGTTTCTACACGGTCGAAGCAACCCATATCAATGATGACTGGGGCGATGCGTACCAGCTGGTCAACACGTGGCTGGAACTTGCCCGAGGACTGGAACATGTCACGATAAACGAGACTGAATTTGATTTCTTTCTTCATATAATCTTTACTTAAATTTTTACCTATTTATCTAAATTACCGCAAAGATACAACATTTTTTTTATCCACGCACAACTTTTCGTGTTTTTTTTATAGTTTGTTATCGGTTTGGCCAATTAGCCAGTAAATTTGAATTTCAATAATCAAACCAGTAAACATTATTGAACAACTATTCCTATCCTTACCAGTCATCATGCCTCATCAGTCATCATGCCTCCTATTCCTAAAAAAGAATTAAAAAAAGTGGTTTATGCCTTGCAGTATGCGGTAATAAAAATAATTATTTGTATGTTTGCAGTTAAAATAAATAAGAATTAGGAAATGAAGGTAACAATTGTTTCGGGCGCACGCCCAAACTTTATGAAGATAGCGCCCATCTGCCGCGCAATCAACGCTGCCCACAGCAGTGGTAAAGACATTTCTTACCGCCTGATTTACACGGGTCCACAAGGCGACCCCAGTTTGGATGCTTCGCTATTTTCCGACCTCGATATCCGCGAACCAGACGGATACCTGAACGTTAGGGAAGGTGGACAGAGCGAAGTATCGGCTGCCATCATGCTCGCTTTCGAAAAGGAGCTCGATGCTCATCCTGCCCATGTTGTGTTGGTGGTGGACGATCTGGCTTCCACCATGAGTTGTTCGATTGTGGCAAAGAAACGTGGATTGAAAGTGGCTCATGTGATTGCTGGCACCCGATCGTTCGACATGAATATGCCCCGTGAAGTGAACCGCACCATCGTAGATGCCATTTCCGACTATCTGTTCACTGCAGGCATGGTGGCCAACAGAAACCTGAACCAAGAAGGCATGATTCCTGAATATATCCACTATGTGGGCAATATACTGATTGATACCATACGATATAACCGCCATCGATTGATTCAGCCTATGTGGTTCAACAGCATGGGGCTGCGCAAGGGCAACTACCTGCTGCTGACGCTGAACCGCCGCGACCTGCTGAGAAACAAGCCTGTGCTGAAATCGCTACTGGAAACGGTGGTGAGGAAAACCAATGGATTGCCTATCGTTGCTCCACTACATGGATATGTGGAAGACGCGGTGAAGCAACTGGAAATTGATGCGCCCAACCTGCACATTCTTCCTTCCCAGAGCTATCTACATTTTGGGTTCCTCATCAATCAGGCAAAAGGTATTGTGACAGACTCCGGCAACATTGCCGAAGAGGCTACTTTCCTGGATGTGCCTTGCATCACGCTGAATACGTATGCAGAGCATCCCGAGACTTGGCGAATCGGCACAAACGAGCTGGTGGGAGAGAACACTTTTGCATTGGCGGCTGCAATGGACAAATTGATGAAAGGTGAATGGAAACATGCTACCCTGCCTGACCGATGGGACGGACGTACGGCAGAGAGAATTGTACAAGTTTTAGTGGAGAGTTTTGATAAATAATGAAACGACTATACATAATATTTATTGCTATAGCGGCAGTCTTCGGACTTTGCACACCTGCTTCTGCCCAAAAGATCAGGGGAGTAGT
Source organism: uncultured Bacteroidales bacterium (assembly GCA_902783615.1). Lineage (GTDB taxonomy): Bacteria > Bacteroidota > Bacteroidia > Bacteroidales > Bacteroidaceae > Bacteroides. The sequence goes on from CACZRQ010000015.1 coordinate 4,909, forward strand.
GACCGACTCGTTGACAAACGAACCGCTCCTATATGTAACCGTTCAGTATGAAGGCAAGGGATCTGGTAGTGTGACCAATGGTGATGGTGAATACGAGGTGGACAATCACGCTCGCAGAGGGTGGACAGAGCTGACATTCTCGGCCATCGGCTATGAAACGAAAAAGGTAAAGATTACCACCGCCACCCGACAAGTTACGCTGAAGCTGAAACCAGCCGACATCCAGATTGCCGAGGTTACAGTGAAACCTGGACGCGAACGTTACCGCCGCAGAGAGAACCCTGCCGTAATCTTCATGCGTAAGGTAATCGACAAGAAGAAAGGCTTGAAGTTGGAAACCAACGACTTCTACGAATATCGCAAATACCAGAAGATGCGTATGTCAATCAACGACATCACGCCAGAGAAGATGGAGAAAGGCATCTACAAGAAATTCTCTTTCTTTAAAGATCAGGTGGAGGTATCAGAGAAGACAAACAAGATGATTCTGCCTATCTCCATCAAGGAAACGGCATCGCGCACCATCTATCGCAAAGATCCTGAAAGCAAAAAGGAAATCATTGACGGATATAACTCATCTGGCATTGAGGAGTTCTTCAGCACAGGCGACATGATAGGAACCATTCTTTCGGATGTGTTCAAGGACGTAAACATCTACGACGATGACATCAATCTGCTGTCGCGCCGCTTTGTGAGCCCAATCGGACGAGGTGCCATCTCGTTCTATCAGTATTACTTAGAGGACACGCTGATGGTGGACAAGACTGAATGTGTGCACCTTACATTCGTACCTGCCAACCCGATGGATCCAGGCTTCACAGGACATCTTTATGTGGCTCGCGACTCATCATACGCCGTGAAACGCTGCATCATGAACCTGCCCAAAAAGACAGCGGTGAACTTTGTGGAAGACATGATAATCCAGCAAGAGTACGAGCAAATGCCCGACAGTAGTTGGGTGCTGATTGACGATGATATGACTGTACAGTTGAGTTTGTCTTCAGCCATTCAAGGCTTGGAGGTAGAACGCACCACACGCTACTCTGATTACAAGTTCGATCCGATAGAGCCACGTCTGTTCCGCCTCAGGGGCGATGTCATCAAAGAAGCCGACATGATGAACAAGACCGACGAGTTCTGGGCAGAGGTACGCCATGAGCCGCTCACCAGGCAGGAAAGCTCGATGGACGTATTCATAAACCGTTTGGAGCAGATTCCAGGTTTCAAGTATGCTATATTTGCCGCCAAAGCATTGATAGAGAACTACATCGAGCTGGGCGACCGAAAGCATCCCAGCAAGGTGGATTTAGGTCCTATCAACACCATGATAACAAGCAACTTCGTGAATGGCTTGCGTCTGCGCTTAAGTGCCATGACCACCGCCAACCTGAGTAAGCACTGGTTCTTGAGCGGTTATGGGGCTTATGGTTTCAAGGATCACAAGTGGATGTATAAGGGCGAACTGGCATATTCATTCCTGCCACGCGAGTTCATGCTGTGGGAATATCCCAAGCACTACATCCAGTTCAAGTATCAATATGATGTGATGTCACCCAGTGACAAATACCTTGATACGGATAAGGATAACATGTTCGTAGGTTTGCGATGGACAACGATGGATCAGATGATGTATTCACGCATCGGTGAAGTAACTTACGAATTGGAAACGCTGTCGGGTTTCTCAGTGAAAGCACAGGGTCGCCATCGCAACGATGTGCCAGTAGGTACGTTGGCTTATTTCAAAAACGATGGTCCGGTGCCTGGAGTGTTGAGCGAGCAGAACACACGTGTGCACGACTTGACCACCAACGAGCTGGCAGTAACGCTACGCTATGCTCCGGGTGAATCGTTCGTCAACACCAAGCAGCGCCGTCGCCCCATAAATCTTGATGCGCCTATCTATACACTCACCCATACCTTCGGTTTCAAGGGATTGGGAGGTGACTATAATTTCAACATCACAGAGTTCAGTATGCGCAAGCGTTTCTGGATGGGTTCCTGGGGACATCTGAACATCATTGGGCGTGCTGGAGCTCAGTGGAATAAGGTGCCATTCCCCATGCTGAACATTCCTATCACGAACCTTTCGTATGTCATGATGTACGACCAAGAGGCTTTCTCTCTGATAAAGAACATGGAATTCCTGAACGACCGCTATGCCGCTCTGTTCGTGAAATACAACATGAACGGCAAGCTGTTCAACCGTATCCCGCTCATTAAGCACCTGAAGTGGCGCGAGATGTTCTGTGTGCGTGCCATGTGGGGAACACTTACCGACAAGAATAACCCCTACAAGGCTGGCAACGAAGATTTGTTTGTGTTCCCGACGCGCAATGATCGTCCAGCCAGCTTCTTGATGGACAGCAAGAAACCATACGTAGAGGTGAGCTTTGGTATCTATAACATCTTCAAATTGTTCCATGTGGAATATGTGAGGAGATTGACTTACCTTGATGAACCAGGTACACATAAAGATGGATTCCGTTTCATGGTACTCATGCAGTTCTAATTATGCAGCCATTAGCAGAAAGACTCCGCCCACAGACACTCGATGAGTATATCGGCCAGAAACATCTGGTTGGCGAGGGAGCTGTGCTCCGCCAGATGATCGACAAGGGAGAAATCTCGTCGTTCATCATGTGGGGACCTCCGGGTGTTGGCAAAACCACGTTGGCGCAGATCATTGCCCATAAGTTGGAGACACCTTTCTATACGCTGAGTGCCGTTACCAGCGGTGTGAAGGATGTGCGTGATGTGATCGATCGCGCCAAGAACGCCCGTTTCTTTTCAACAGCCAATCCCATCCTGTTCATCGATGAGATCCATCGTTTCAGCAAGTCGCAGCAAGACTCGTTGTTGGGAGCTGTGGAGCAAGGAATCGTCACACTGATTGGTGCTACCACCGAGAACCCATCGTTTGAGGTGATACGCCCATTGTTGTCACGTTGTCAAGTATATACGCTCAAGTCATTGGAGAAAGAAGACTTGTTAGAACTACTCGACCACGCCATCCATACCGACATAGAGCTGAAGAAACGCAAGATAGAATTGCAAGAAACAACCGACTTGCTGCGCTTCAGTGGTGGTGATGCCCGCAAGCTGCTCAACATCTTAGAGTTGGTGGTGCAAGCAGCACAGCAAGATCCCGTAGTGATCACCAACGAGCTGGTGGCCAAACGCATACAGCAGAACCCTTTGGCTTATGACAAAGATGGAGAGATGCATTACGACATCATTTCCGCTTTCATCAAGAGCATCAGAGGCAGCGATCCCGATGCAGCCGTTTATTGGCTGGCGCGAATGGTGGAGGGAGGGGAAGACCCAGCCTTCATTGCTCGCCGACTGGTAATCTTAGCCTCCGAGGACATTGGTTTGGCCAATCCCAACGCCTTGCTTTTAGCCAACGCTTGCTTCGATGCCGTCATGAAGATTGGCTGGCCGGAAGGACGCATCCCTTTGGCAGAAACAGCCATCTACTTGGCAACAAGTCCGAAAAGCAACTCGGCCTACTTAGCCATCGGTAAAGCCTTAGAGGAGGTGAAGAAATCAGGCAACCAGCCTGTGCCGCTTCACTTGCGCAACTCCCCCACCCAACTGATGAAAGAGTTGGGCTATGGCACCGATTACAAATATGCCCACGATTACCCAGGACATTTCATTAAGCAGCAATACCTGCCCGATGCCTTGCAGGGACAACGGTTCTGGCAACCACAACCCAACCCCGCTGAGGATAGACACAAGGAACGGATGAATGCCCTTTGGGGAAGAAATGATTGATTAAATATAAACATTTAAATATTAATGTAATGAAAATAGTAGTTTTAGACGGATACCCAGGCAATCCTGGTGACCTTTCTTGGAAAGCGATGCAAGCTTTGGGCGAATGCACATTCTACGACCGCACTGCCCCAGAGGAAATGATTGAACGCGCCAAAGACGCCGAAATTGTATTGACCAACAAGGTATGCTTCAAGGCAGAAGATTTCGACAAGCTGCCAAAGCTGAAGTACATTGGTGTGATTGCCACAGGCTACAATGTAGTCGATTGCGAAGCTGCCAAAGCTCACGGTGTGGTTGTGACCAACATCCCAGCCTACAGCACCAACTCTGTAGCACAGATGACTTTTGCCCATATCCTGAACATTTACAACCGCGTGGGTCATTATGCCCATGAGATCAGCGACAATGACAAGTGGACCAACAGCAAGGATTTCTGCTTCATGGATACCCCTCAGCATGAGATTTTTGGCAAGAAGATAGGCTTAGTAGGTCTTGGCAACACAGGCTCAGCTACTGCCCGCATCGCCATCGGCTTCGGTATGGAGGTGTATGCGTTTACCTCGAAGTCGGAGTTCCAACTGCCTCCAGAAATCAAGAAGCTAGAGCTGGATGAATTGTTCCGCCAATGCGACATCATCAGTCTGCATTGCCCACTCACCCCTTCTACCAAGAACCTGGTGAATGCCGAACGCTTAAAACTGATGAAACCCAATGCCATCATCATCAATACCAGTCGCGGTCCTGTGGTGAATGCCGCCGATCTGGCTGAGGCACTGAACAAGGGTCAGATTTTGGCAGCAGGTATGGATGTGCTGGAGACTGAGCCTCCTAAGGCCGACAATCCGCTGTTGCATGCCAAGAATTGCTTCATCACTCCTCACATTGCTTGGGCAACCTACGAGGCTCGTGTAAGATTGATGGATATTCTGGTAGGAAATGTGAAGGCGTTCATGGAGGGTAACCCCGTGAATGTCGTCAATTGACAATGAACCGTTGACCGTTAGCCATAAGACCATTTCATCGGAGGCAGTTTGGCATACTGCCTCCCTTAATACACCATATATATATAATGGAACAAAACACTCCTGAGAAAAGAGCCGATTTGATGGTGGGCAAGAAGATCCTTTACGTACACGGCTTCGGCTCGTCTGGCGCAACAGGATCAGCCAAAGGCTTGCGCATCCTGTTGCCCCAAGCTACGGTGATATCGCCCGACCTGCCCATCCATCCAGCAGAAGCGATGGAACTGCTCCACCATATCTGCGACACTGAGAAGCCCGATATGATCATCGGCTCGTCGATGGGAGGCATGTACACCGAGATGCTTTATGGCTTCGACCGCCTGCTGGTGAATCCAGCTTTCCAGATTGCCGACACGATGGCCGAACATAACATGATGGGACGTGTCACTTTCAGCAATCCCCGTCAGGACGGAGCTACCGATTTCCTGGTCAATAAGGCTTTGCAGAACGAATTCAGGGAAGTGTCCAGTCATTGCTTCGAGGGCGTGAACGACGAAGAGCGCAATCGTGTGTTTGCCCTCTATGGCATCCACGATGATTTGGTGCATACCTTCGACCTGTTCTCCGAGCATTACACACAAGCCATCCGCTATGATGGAGGCCATTTCCTCAACGATCATGTGTTGGTGCGCAGCGTCTTGCCTGTCGTACAATGGGTGGACGACCGTCAGGAACATCGCGAACGTCCCATTCTCTACATCAGTCTGACCGACACCCTGCGGAAAAACGATGAGCCTATGCCTTCAGCGGTGAAGGCTTTCCAGAAGTTGGCGGCTGTATATGACACCTATATCCTCGCCTCGGCCTCCTACAACGAGCCTGACAGTTGGGGTGAGCAAGTGAGATGGGTGGAGAAATGGTTGGGTGTGCCAGCCTACAATCGCCTCATCCTCTCCAGCCACAAGAACCTGAGCTATGGCGATTATCTGATTGACGCACACAGCTCACAAGGTGCCGACGGCTTTATGGGCACACACCTCAAGTTTGGGGAAGACCCCTATAAGACGTGGGAGGATGTGATGGAATTCTTCGAGAGATTAGGAGGACAATAAGAATTATCCCCGCCCAACCAGGCGGGGATAATCATTTTTATGCTATCACAGTCAGTTTCAACACCGTTTCACCATACTGGCTCTTTACCTTGACGAAGATGTCGCCAGGCTTAGCATACGGACGCACAATGATTTGCCCATAAGCGCGCCAAGTTGAGAAAGTAGCGTGGTTAAAGCTCTTCATGCCATCGATGCTTCCATTTCCACAGCCGATCAACTCGCCGTTTCCAGTAACGGTCACTTCCACAGGAACATCCACTTCGGTTACCTTGTTACCACCCCTATCGACTACCTTTACTTGGATGAACGACAAATCCTCGCGATTGGCTTCCAGCAGCACCTTATCAGCCCTCAACTCAATGCCATGAGGATCGGCTGCCGTTCTGAGCACAGTCTTTCCAATCAAGTTGCCATACTTATAGGCATAAGCTTCCAGGCGTCCTGGGTCGAACGGAATCTCAAACTCAGCAATATGATGTTCATTAACGTCAGCCTCAGCTATCACCATCCCATGAAGGGTCAGTTTCACTTTATTACCCTTGGTAAACACCCTCACCTTCATGGGTTTACCTTCGTTACCCATCCAATTCCAATGATGGAACTCATTAGGCCATCCCCAAGGAGTCATATTCTCCACCATTCCTTCTGGAATAGGTTCATGCACCAACATTTCCACAGGAGTAACATCCCACAGCACATTGCGGTAATAGCCCTGTGGCTTCTTTCGACCCGTAATGTCCAAATCGCCACACCAGGAAACATATTTCGGGAACAGGTTGGGCATGTAATCAAACTGAAGGTCATACAGCATATCAGGCGTTACACCATCAGGCAACTTCCCATGATCCAGCACATCCTGCGCACCAGTATTCGCATCAGCCTTAGAAGCATAGAATGCCTCTCCGGCACTCACCTCACCGATGTAATCCATCGCAGTCCAAACGAAGTCGCCAATCACATATATCTTATCAGCCACAGACTTCCAATAGTCGTAAGCCTTCGATGAATAGGATGCTGATGTAAAGAAAATACGGTTCGGATGAGCTTCATGATCGGCTTCAATCCTGTCCGACATGTTGTTATAGCCACACACATCCAGGTTATCCATCAGCTTCTGGGCATGTTCAATTCCTCCTGCCACCATGTGTGGAGAAATCACTTGCGTAACGAAGCGGGTATTGTCGAGCTCCTTCACACGTTTGATCAAGTTGCTCTGAATGCTCAATGCCTCATCATCAGATTTGATAGGAATCTCGTTGCCTATGCACCACATGATGACAGATGGGTGATTCCTGTCGCGCTTGATCATATTCGTCAAGTCGGGCTCCCACGTTTCCTTGAAGTAAGTGGCATAGTCCTGCGGAGTCTTGTGCACATCCCAAACGTCAGTAAACTCGTCGATTACCAGCAAACCCAGTTCGTCGCACGCATCGAGGAAGTAGGACGATGGAGGATTATGTACCGTGCGCACAGCATTGTATCCAGCCTCCTTCAGCAGTTCCACCTTGCGGTATTCCGCACGTTTGAAGGCAGCAGCTCCCAAGAATCCGTTGTCATGATGCACACATCCGCCTTTCAGCTTCAGCAGTTCGCCATTCAGACGGAAGCCCTTGTCGGCCGACATTTCAATCTTGCGGACACCAAACTTCTGTTTGAACTCATCAATGACCTTATCGCCTTTCCTGATGGTGATTTCTGCCGTATAGAGATACGGATTCTCCAACGACCAGATAACGGCACGACTCACATGCATCATCTGAATCACCCTCACCCAAGAGTTGGCTCTTACCTCGATGTCCTGATGGGCATTCCCCACGTTCCTGCCTTTCTTCGAGCGTATAATTACCTGCACAGTAACCGTTTCATCCTCATTCGTCTCGTTTACCACTCTCGCCTCCACATTGACCTTAGTCTCATAGGCATCCATATAGGAAAGCGTCACGAAGGCACCCCAAGGATCCACATGCACAGGGTCGAACATCTCCAGCTTCACATCGCGATAAATGCCTGCACCAGAATACCAATGAATGTTGCGTCCATTGTTCCTGCAGCGCACAGCGATGATATTGTCCTCGCCCACAGGCTTCAAGGCACTGGTGATGTCATAATAGTAAGGCGTGAAGCCACTTACATGATTACCCACCATGATGCCGTTCACCCACACCTTGGTTTCATTATAAGTGCCGTCGAAGTTCAGCTTCACCAGCTTCCCCTCAAAGCTCTTGTCTGTCTTGATGATTTTGCGGTACCACCCAGTACCACCCATCACATGACCAGTGGCATTACGTCCAGGTGAGTTTTTGCTAAACGGACCTATCTGTTCATCGGTGTCTCCCCCAGGCAAGGGAATCAGGCTGAAATCGTGCGGCAAATCCACTGGTGTCCAGTCAGAATCATCGTAATCCATCATCTCCGCCCCAGCCAGTTCGGTAGGAGCGAAGAGCCAGCCGTCATTGATCAGTTTCTCACGCACCGGTTTGTCTTCTGGCATGTCGTAATAACCGCCATAACTATATGTTCCCTCTGCGGGCAAACTCAATTTTTTAGCATCAATCTTTTTCATGACACGAGACAAATTACATTCTTTGTTTGCAAAGATAGGAAACTATTTGCATTTTTCATCATTTCAAAGCAATAAGTTTTGCAGAAGGGGCAAAAAAAAAAGTTCCTGAACGGAACTTTCTTCTTGAGCCCTGGTGGAGCTGGAGGGAGTCGAACCCTCGTCCAAACGAGGAAACCATAAGCTTTCTACATGCTTATCTTTGACTTCATTTTCGTGCTACGGCAGAACCAAAGCCATCAACCGCAACCTTATCCTCTAAATCTTCATCCCTGCATTGAGGCCTACAAGGACTATCCCCGATATTACTGCGCCACTTTACCAGACTGCTTCGGAGCAAGAGCTTCTGAGTGACGTCTCGTCTCAGCACCTGGTGCCGAGATTAAGCCGATCTA
>CACZRQ010000016.1 GCA_902783615.1 uncultured Bacteroidales bacterium
AGCAGGGCTACAGATTTGTCTATCTGCCTCTGCTGTTAAAAGACATGGAGGCAGATGGGGCATTGGCCTACTATGCACCATATTTAAATAAAGAGGCCAAGGCATCGCTCAACATCTCTACAAGTTGGCTGTTGAGTTATCTGACCAATCCCGAGCAGCAGGATATCATCCAGCCCTCACTGCTCTTTGCAGGTAGCTCAGACGGGGTTGTCAGCACCTATCAGTGTCTTCCCATTCGCAACTTTGCCTTTTCTCAGACAAGCAACTTCTCCGTAGTGCTCGATACTATCATCGCCATTGGTATGAAGCAGAAAGAGGCTAAGCGAAAGACAGTTGAAGAAGAAAAACGCATCGAGCGCAAAAAGGGAAGGAGACCTTTCTTTAAAAGTTTAAAGTGTGGGTTCGACAATATGACTGGTGAACTATTAGGCAACGAACCAGTTGCTGCGAAAAGCGTCACTTGCGAAGACAGCATCCACTTCGATATGATGCTCACTGCCGATGACACCTTTACCGAAGAGTCGCGAGCCCTGATTGAAGAGGTGCAGCAGAAGATTGCCCTGTTGCGCCAGATGGGACTCAACTGGGCGGTTATCGAGGCTTATATCCATCAGGATGAGAAAATCAGTCGTCTGGTCATTTCCAAGCAATTCGACATCACATTGCCCGACTATAACGACATGCAGATCGAGATGACACCCCTGTGCAAGGCGGTCTATTTTCTTTTCCTGCACCACCCCGAAGGCATCATGTTCAGCCACCTGCCCGACTATCGCGACGAGCTGCTGAAAATCTACACCCAAATCAAAGATGGCTACCAAACCGAGGCCATGCGGCAAAGTGTAGATCGCCTTACCGACCCCTTCGACAATTCCATCAACGAGAAGTGTGCCCGCATCCGCGAGGCGTTCCTCAAGAAGTTCGATGCACGTCTGGCCCGCCATTATGTCATCGATGGCGATCGAGGCGAGCCCAAAGCCATCGCACTGCCCCGCAACCTGGTGTTTTGGGAGTAAGCAAAGGATAATTGTCAAATCCTGCAAGCCTTGCAGCGCAAAAATCCTTGCAGGCATCTTCAAACCATGCTACATTTGCGGTGAAAAACAAAACAACATTATTCACCTTTAAACTTGTAGCATTATGAAAAAGAATGTATTCAACCTGATTGTAGTAGATGAAAGCGGATCTATGGAGATTATCCGCGAACAGGCCTTCTCTGGCATGAACGAAACACTCAGCACCATCCGCATCATGCAGGAGAAGTACCCCGAAACCAACCAACGTGTCAGTCTGGTAACCTTTGACAGCCATCACACCACTTGGCTCTACGACAACACCGCCGCTTCCGACACCATCGACTTGCGCCGCGATCAGTACACCCCTGGAGGCTGTACCCCACTCTACGATGCCATCGGAAAGGCTGTATCACGCCTGAACACACAGGCAGGCGAAGGCGACAATGTGCTGGTTACCATCATCACCGACGGTGAGGAGAACAGCTCACGCGAATGGACACTTAGCATGATTCGCGAGCTCATCGGCAAACTGAAAAAGCGGGAATGGACCTTCTCGCTCATCGGCACCGACAACCTCGATGTGGATTCCATGGCGCAGTCGATGCACATCGATGCCACTTTGCATTTCCAGCAAAACGTTGAGGGTACCAAGAAGATGTTCTGCGCAGAACGCATCGCCCGCTCGCGATTCAACAAATTCCTTGACAAGAAGGAGGCCTTCTGCGGCTCCGCCCTGTTCGAAGCCACCGATGAAGATGTGGATCCACTGAAGGGAGTTTGATTCACAGCCCTCTTTTTTCTGGTTTGTATCGATAGATATGGAGTTTTTGAGAAAATCACAATTTATTCCATATTTTTCACTATCTTTGCAAACAAATGACTTGAGTTATGACGAAGAAAGAAAGATATGAGGGAGTGATTGGATGGTTCAGGCAGCAGATGCCGATTGCAGAAACCGAGTTGCATTACGAGAATGCGTTTCAGTTGCTGATGGCAGTGATCTTGAGTGCCCAATGCACAGATAAGCGGGTGAATCAGATTTCACCCGCCCTATTTGCTGCCTACCCCACACCCGAGGTAATGGCTGAATCGACCCCCGAGGCTGTGTTTGAGTACATTAAAAGTGTTTCTTACCCCAACAACAAGGCAAAGCATCTGGTGGCGATGGCGAAGATGTTGGTGGCAGATTTTGGCGGCGAGGTACCCAGCGAGATGGACGATTTGCTGAAGTTGCCTGGCGTGGGCAGGAAAACAGCGAATGTGATGCAGAGTGTGGTGTGGGGCAAGGCCACGATGGCAGTTGACACACATGTGTTCAGGGTGAGCCATCGGCTGGGACTGGTGCCTGAGAGCAGTAATACACCGTTGAAAGTGGAGCTGCAATTGGTGAAACATATTGCCGACGAGGACATTCCCAAAGCACATCATTGGCTGTTGCTGCATGGCAGATATGTTTGTCAAGCGAGAACTCCCCATTGTGAGAAATGCGGATTGCAGGCTTGGTGCAAGTTTTTTTTAGATAAATAAAATGGTATTTCACAAAAAATGCCTATCTTTGCAATTCAAAGCAAGAACTATAAACTTTTTATATAAAAAGAACTATGACAATTGATCAATTTAATTTTGCCGGTAAGAAGGCAATTGTACGCGTGGACTTCAACGTGCCACTCGATGAAAATGGTAATGTAACCGATAAGACCCGTATCATGGGTGCGCTGCCAACCTTGAAGAAGGTGCTGGCAGACGGCGGTGCTGTAATCATGATGAGCCACATGGGCAAGCCAAAAGGTAAGGTGAACCCAAAGATGTCTCTAAGCCAGATTGTTAAGCCTGTTTCTGAAGCTTTGGGCGTAGAGGTTAAGTTTGCTCCCGACTGCGCTAACGCAACAGCCGAGGCTGAGGCACTGAAGATGGGTGAGGCTCTGCTGCTGGAGAACCTGCGCTTCTATCCTGAAGAGGAAGGCAAGCCAGTGGGCGTTGAAAAGGGCACCCCTGAGTACGACGAGGCTAAGAAGGCTATGAAGAAGAGTCAGAAGGAGTTTGCCAAGAAGTTGGCTTCATACGCTGACGCTTACGTGATGGATGCATTTGGCACCGCACACCGCAAGCACGCTTCAACTGCCGTAATCGACGAGTTCTTCGATGCAGATCACCGTATGCTGGGCTACCTGATGGAGAAGGAAGTGCAGGCTGTTGACAATGTACTGAGCAACATCAAGCGTCCGTTCGTTGCCATCATGGGTGGTTCTAAGGTATCTTCAAAGATTGGCATCATCGAGAATTTGCTGGGCAAGGTTGACAAGCTGATTCTGTGCGGTGGCATGACTTATACCTTCGCCAAGGCTCACGGCGGCGAGATCGGTCAGTCAATCGTTGAGTTGGACAAGCTGGATGTGGCTTTGGGCGTTGAAGAACTGGCTAAGAAGAACGGCGTTGAGCTGGTATTGGGTTCTGACTGCACCGCTACCGATGGCCTGGACTTCTCTTCCATGACAGTGAAGGAAGGTGCTCAGATCATTACTTGCCCTGCTAACCAGATTCCTGCCAACCTGCAGGGTGTGGATGCAGGTCCTGAGAGCCAGCAGGCATTCAAGGAGGCCATCAAGGGTGCAAAGACCATTCTGTGGAACGGTCCTGCAGGTGTGTTCGAGTGCGACACATTCACTCCTGGCAGCCGTGCCATCGGTGAGGCTATTGCCGAGGCAACCGCTGAGGGTGCTTTCTCACTGATTGGTGGTGGCGACTCTGTGGCTTGCGTCAACAAGTTCGGTTTGGCCGATAAGGTGAGCTACATCTCAACAGGTGGTGGCGCTCTCTTAGAGGCTATCGAAGGCAAGGTTCTGCCTGGCGTAGCAGCTATCAAGGGTGAGTAATCGCCAGATTTAGCCTAATTAATTTATGGGCGGCTCAAAAACAAACATTATTTGAGCCGCCCTTTTTTAACATCAATACCTAATTTATTATGAGAAAAGTCATAACCTTAATGTTGGCATGTCTGACCCTTGGCGCCTTTGCTCAGGAGAAGAAAGATAAATTTGCCAATGACGTGATTAATACCGTGAAAGAGCGCCTCACCATTTCAGGCTTCCTGCAGGCCGGCTATGACTATGAGGATGGCAGTGCCGGACAGAATTCTTTCTATGTAAAGAGAGTTGACCTGATTGTGAACGCCAAGATAACAGATCATTGGAAAGCATTCTTCGCCATGGAGTTTGCCAACAGTACCGTGCAGGAACTGTGGACGGAGTATGAATTCATCCCTCAGCTGAGAATCAAAGCCGGACAGTTCAAGACCACTTTCAGTATCGAGAATCCTTTGAGCCCCACGAAAGTGGAACTGATTGACGACTA
>CACZRQ010000017.1 GCA_902783615.1 uncultured Bacteroidales bacterium
CTTTCGTAGCCTCGGAGCATCAGCCCTTGATTTTTTGTTTCTTTTGCATCAAGGCAAAAGAAAAAGAATAACAATTTAAAAATTGAAAATGTTATGAAAAATAAACAACTTTGGAAAACGGTGATTCAGTTCGCCATATCGATCCTGACGGCAGCGTTGACTGCTATGGGAACCACCAGTTGCATGGGACACGGCCCGATAATTTTCTAAAAAAAATATTTTTGAGGAAAATATTCGGTGGTATGGGACATGGGCCAATAATTTTCTAACTGAATAATCGGGAGATGATTAGCCCCATAAGGGGCAACAGAAACTGGCAGGGGCTACGTCTTTACGGACTAGCCCCTGCTTTTGTACTGTCACACGTGTGGCACGTATCCTGAACAGCCTTCACAATGTGACGCTGGAAGAATCCATGACTTACACCGTTTATGAAGATGTGATTGGCATCAGTGGAGGTTGGACAGATTTGCCTTATAAGAAGGGAATAATATACTTGTTGACTGAAGACTCCGTTTTTGCATAAACATGCATCTTCTTGTATATCTATGCATTAACGGAATCATCGACTTAAACACCTGACAACCAAAAGAAAATCTTTGATTTTTCAGCCATTTTCTTCCTTAAAAATTTGCTTTTTTCATAAAAAATGTGTATCTTTGCATAGTAATTAAGAAAGATACATAGACTGTGATTGACTTCACCAACTTCAATTCCCTTATCGAAATCGTAGAGTATTTCAACTCAGAGGACATCTGCAAGCAAGCAATCGCTGAACAGCGTTGGGCTGACGGCGTTATCGTTTGCCCCTACTGCGGACATACACACTGCTATGAGTGCAAGGACGGACGCTACACTTGCAAGCACTGCAACAAGCGCTTCTCCGTGTTGGTGGGTACCATCTTCGAGAACACCAAACTCCCACTCATCAAGTGGTTCATGGCTATGTATCTCATTTCTAGTCACAAGAAGGGAATTTCTTCATACGACCTCGCTCGTGACATCCATGTGACTCAGAAGACCGCTTGGTTCTTGCTTCAGAAGGTTCGTTCCCTCTATGGACAGAACGACTCTACAGCCCTTGACGGTGAAGTGGAGATGGACGAGATGTACCTTGGTGGTCGTGAGCAGAACAAGCATCAGAACAAGCGCACCGAAGGTACGCAAGGACGCTCCACCAAGACCAAGACCCCAATCTTCGGCATGGTTCAGAGGGATGGTTCGTTGGTTGCCATGAAGGTAGAGGACACCAAGGGCACAACCTTGATGCCTATCGTGTCTCAGTTCGTTGAGGAAGGCACTACCGTCTACACCGACGAACTCAGTTCCTATAGCAAGTTGGTTGACAACGGCTACGTTCACTTCTTCGTATGCCATAATCAGAGGGAGTTCGTGAAGGCTAACGGCATCCACACCAACTCTATCGAAGGCTTTTGGGCTCACTTCAAGAGAGTCGTGTTCTCTACTTACCATATGGTTTCCAAGGACTACTTGCAGCGTTACATTGACGAGCAAGTGTACAGATGGAACACTAGGGAGGACAAGCCCTCTGTACGCTTTGAGGATATGTTCGTCAAGGGTGTTAAGCACTTTGACTACGCTGATGTATTGTCAATGTCAAGCGTGATTGACATTAATGCTTGGAAGGCGAAGAGGAATTCCTACTATTGGGAGCGTGTGATGCGTAGGGGTGCTTGAAACCAAATGGAAATAGAAAGGGCAACCTCAAGAGAGGCTGCCCATTTGTTGCATTTTAATTGGCGGAAACTTTAAATGTGGTGGATGCTTCGATGCTAGGCGAGTACTTGACATCACCCAAGCATTTTCCAGTGGCTCTATATGACCCAGCAGGTAACCCTTCAAAGACAATTCTCGCCTTCCCATTAGTGGGCTGTGAATACTTTTCCGAATAGTAACCGCTTTCTGATGAAAGCACCATACGGAGTTGACCAGTATAGTCTGTTGGAACAGTAGCACGGATGGTCTCGTCTAAACCTGCAATAATATTCATCCCAACCAAGAATAAAGTTGCCACGGGTTTACGCTTATGTAAGTATACTTCTTTTTCCTCTATACAGTAACTTACGTTAGGCGTTATGAAGTTCTCCGTGTCAGCCGTATAGGCCGTATAGCCACTATTGTTTTCGAATAGTTTTACGTATTTCATGGTCTATTAGTATTTTTTCCATATAAATACTTTGATAATTGGAAAAAAGTACATATCTTTGCTAGAAATAGTGTATTAAATTGTATTTATCATTAAAAGAAGTAAATTATCAATATGGTTTTAACTGAAGAAATGATTAAAAACCTTCCATTAATAACGGAAGAAGAACTTAAGGAAATAATGCTCCCAACTGACGAATTGGTAGAAATAGCCATAAAGGATTTTGACGAGCAGTTGAAAATTGATGAAGCAAATGATACAAGTTGTATTGCCGACTAATATTGCTCACATTGTTTCAAGAAAATACACGTCATTGAGAAGACAAATGCGACGTAAAACTGGTCGTGCATATCCGATAGCCCAACTTTATGATAATATTCGTAACGCTCTTTCCATCAATGGATGTATGATAGAATTGTATAATATCAAAGTTCCAACATACAATAAATGGAAAAATCTTGGTTATAAAGTGATAAGCAGTAACCATTGGTACTATGCAATACAATTCAAAAGAAGGGGAGATGGTAGTATTGTTGCGTGTGCTGTAGATGCATTATACGAGGGGGATTATCATAATGATATTATGCAAACAAAGCCATACGAATGTAAAGAGATGTTTTTATCTCATATCATCTCCGAATCCATCAACAACTTGATTCGTGAGGTTGAGGAAGCGGATAGGCAAAGAAGGATTCAAAGGATAGTTTGTGAAACGATAGAGAGATTCATCAGCAACTTGGTGGCATAAATCAGATTATTGAGATATTTATATAAAAAGGGCCCTCGTTGCTCTAACAACAAGGGCAGAACCCAATGGGTTAATCTGTGGGTGTGGCAGATGAACTTTAAATCAAGTTCATCCTTTTCATCAAGTCAAGGACTTGACGCTTCCAACTTTCGTTAAAAGTCATGAGTCTAAACCCCATAATGAGATGGCAAACGTCCACACCCACTTTTTGATAAAAAACTTCTCTCATTTTGAAGGGTTTTTTAAAGTGCAAGGATAAAACCTTACTTATTTATCATGGTGCAAAATTACGAAATCCCACCAACGTATGCAAGTACGTCGATGGGATTTTTCAAAGGAAAAAAGAGCAATTGTTTGATAAATTGCTCTTTTTTGTATATTTATACAAGGACTGAACCTTTCAGTCAACAAGTATATTATTCCCTATAAGAATGGCACAGTGAAAGCCCAAGACCGTCCTTACTGGCAGATTCCCCTACGTTCGCTCTTGTCCCCTAAGACAAAGAACCTGATAGTTGCAGGCCGTTGCTTTGGCTTTGAGAAGGAGTTGGTGGAGGATGCCCGCGAGATAGGCACTTGCTTCGTGACAGGTCAAGGTGCAGGCATAGCTGCCGCCCAAGCTGTTCTACAGCAAACGGTTCCTGCCGACCTTGATCTGAAGAAACTCCGCGCTGCCCTCATCAAACAGAACGTGTTCTTGGATGCATAGCGTTATTCCTGCCAAGGCACAGAGAGGTGGTAAGTGCCAGAAGGGAAGGTGAAGACCTCGTAATTGCCTTCATGACCTACATAGCGGGTGCCCAGGTTCTGGATGCGATGGCGCTCACTGTCGGTAAGGCCATCTGTGCCACAGGGCACATACAACTGGGCAGTGGCATTGGAAGGAATGGTGACATCCCACTCGAAGGTGCCGTTTCGCTTCTCCCAACTGCTGCTGATGATGCCATACACTGAATCATAAGAGGCTTTGACGTGGTTCAAGCCTTTGACGGGGAATGGCCTCATCTTCACCACCTTGAAGCCAGGCTCCTCGGGAGCGATGCCTGCCAGATAGTCGTAGAGCCAAATCACCAAATCGCCCAAGAGCATCACGTGATTGCCAGAATTCATCGCTGGATCGGCTGTGTTGCCATTCCACAGTTCCCAAATGGTGGTGGCTCCATTCTCCACCATATAGCCCCAGCTGGGATAGGTGGTGTTGGTGGCAATCTGCAAGGCCAAGTCGCCTCGACCATAATCCGTCAATCCACGCATCAGCTGCTGAATGCCCACCACACCTGTACTGATATGGGTGTCGAAGTCATTCACGGTGACACGGATGATGTTGTCGATTACCCGCTGACGCTGCCCTTCATCGACCATGCCGAAACGAAGGGGCAGGATATTGGCTGTTACGGTGTTGTTGCCGTAGCATCCATCTGCTGCGTTGAAATACTTGTCGTTGAAAGCCAGTCGCGTAGCTTCTGCCTCAGCTTGATAGAAAGCCTCATCAGCAGCTAAGTCCTGCAGGCTGGCAAACTTCGCCATGAGTTGGCAGAAGTGGAAGTAGAAAGCGGTGGACATGACCCCAGCAGCCGTGATGCGCGAGGGGTCTTGCGAATGTATCAGCTCAGGCCTTTCAGGAGGCATGCACCAGTCACCGTAAGTGTCTTTGGTGATGATACCCTCCACACCATATTTATCCTTCATATAGGCGAGCCATTGCTTCATGGCAGGATAATGCCTGCTGATGGGATCGATATCGCCAAAGCGCTCATAGAGCATATTGGCAGCTGTGAGGAACACGCCAGGCCACGTCATGTTGTCGCTCCGGATATCCCAGAAAGCAGGAGCCACATCGGGCAGGCTGCCTTCATCGGTCTGTTCCAACGCTATGTCTTCAAGCCACTTGGCATAGAGCTGATGGTTGTTGAACACATAGCTCTCACCATAGCAGCCAGTGGTTCTGTCGCCAAACCAGCCCATGCGTTCATCGCGCTGGGGACAATCAGTCGGCATCCCCCGATAATTGCCTCGGATGCCCCAGAAAGCGTTGGCGTAAATCTTGTTCAGCATCTCATTGGAGCTTGTGAACGAGCCAGTGGTTTCCATCTCGTCGTATAGCACCTGCCCCTCGAAATCATCCTTCGAAGGCTGATAACGCAAGCCTGCAACCTCCACATAACGGAAACCATGATACACAAACAATGGATGCCACGTCATCGGTTTATCATCTTTCAGCGTCACCACATCTTTGGGTTCAGAGAATCGCAGGTTGGCTGTATAAAGCGTTCCATCGGGGTTCAGGGTCTCGGCAAAACGGAGGGTGATGTCATCGCCTGGCTGTCCCTGCACCTTCATCTGCAGCCAGCCCACCATGTTCTGCCCCATATCCAGCACATACACACTATCTTGGATTTTGCTGACAGACACAGGATTCAGTTTGTCCATCACCTTGATCTGACGATTCATCTGTGCGCTGAGCCTTCCAGCAGGCTTATCCATGAGTTCCACCATCATCCACATATCATCCTGGAAATTAGGCTCGTTCCAACCAGGCATCTCCTTGCGGGCATCGTACACCTCACCATCGAACTCGTTGTTGGCCTGGATGGGACCATCGATGGTCATCTTCCAGGAGGAGTCACTACACAGCAGCTGACGCGAGCCATCGGCATAGTCAATCTCTAACTGCAACAGCAATTTAGGCAAGCCGAAATGCTCTACATCCTTACTGGATGGCTCGCCTGGCATGCGCATCGACACCAGACGTCCGTTCCCTAAAACCACACCTATGGCATTGTCGCCTTCAGTTAGCAATTGGGTCACATCGAAGGTATTGTATTTCACCAGCTTGTTATAGTTGGTGGGACCAGGAGCCAGCTGCTGGTCACCCAAGCGTTGACCATTCACAAAAGCCTCGTACAGCCCCAGACCACTTATATATATGGTGGCTCGCTTCACCTCCTTATTGTCCGTCTTGAATTCCTTACGCAGGTAGCGGGCAGGCAGCACGGTATGGCCTTTCAGCTTATCGACAACAAAGGCACTGTGTCCAATCCACGCAGCTTGCCAGTCGGTTTCCTGTAGCAAGCCCATGCTCCAAGTGTTAGGTTCACTCCAGCTGGAAGGGCCACGATTGGTTTGCAGTCGCACTTTCCAGAACGCCTGCTGGCGGCTCTCGAGTGGGAAGCCTTCGTATGGAATATACACCGAAGCATCGGAAGCCACCACGCCAGAATCCCAAAGGTCGCCTATGCCTGCATTGAGATTCTCCATGGATGAAGCCACCAGGATGTGATAGCCTGTTTGACGCACATCATTGGCCTGGCATTGAATGACCCAACTGAAATGGGGTTGCAGCACATCGATGCCTACAGGGTTGGTGAGCATTTCCACTTGGGGACGAGTGACCGTTACTTCTGCCTTCTGACTGCAAGAAGCCAGCAGCAGACATACCATTATACAGCATGCAAAGATAGATCTCATGGCAAAAATCATTAATTATACGGCAAAAATAGAGAAATTTTTTGTATATTGCAAAAATATTCGTATATTTGCAGCCGTTTTTGGAATATTTATACAGATGAAGAAGAAAGCAGACAGGTTAGATACCATTAAGATGATTATTTCGAGTCAGGAAATTCGCCTTCAGGAAGAGCTGATGCAAGAGCTGCAAAAGGAAGGCTTTCTGGTGACTCAGGCTACTTTGTCGAGAGACTTGAAGCAGCTGAAAGTGGCAAAGGCTGCCAACGCACAGGGCAGTTATGTGTATGTGCTGCCTAACGATGTGATGTACCGACGCCATTCTCGACAGCGGGCAGGCGATATGTTGCATGCCAGCGGACTGGTGAGTGTGGATGTGGCATCTAATATAGCGGTGATTCATACGCGTCCTGGATATGCCAGCGGTATGGCTTACGACATTGACAGACATAAGCCTGACGGGGTGCTGGGCACGATTGCCGGCGACGATACCATCATGATGGTAACAGCCAAGCGCTTGAATAGAGAACAGGTAATGGAGATGCTGGAAACGGTGTTTCCCAACGTAAACGACAATGAAAAATGACAACTGATATGGAGAATAAAGAGATTGAGGTGATGGTGGCCGATCCGAGCCATGTGTCATACGTGAACACCATTCTGGACACCATCAGGGAGGCTGCAAAAGTGCGCGGCACAGGTATTGCCGAACGTACTTACGATTATGTGGCTACTAAGATTAAGGAGGGCAAGGCAGTGATTGCCCTACAGGGCGATCAGTTTGTGGGCTTCTCGTACATCGAGAGTTGGGGCAACAAGCAGTTTGTGGCCACCAGCGGTTTGATTGTGCATCCCGACTTCCAAGGTCGTGGCATTGCGAAACGAATCAAGGATGCTACGTTTAAGCTGGCTCGCCTGAGATGGCCTTGGGCCAAGATTTTCAGTCTGACCAGCGGTGCTGCCGTGATGAAGATGAACACCGAATTGGGCTATGTGCCAGTTACTTTCGCTCAACTGACCGACGATGATGCGTTTTGGAAGGGTTGCGAGGGTTGTATCAACCATCATATCCTGATGGAGAAGAACCGCAAGTTCTGTATCTGTACGGCTATGCTGTATGATCCGAAACAGCATCCGGAAGACCCGTATAAAGTTTAATTGACTATTGACCATTGACGATTGACAATTGACAATTAACGATTGACAATTGACGATTGACGATTAATTAAAAAGTGAAAAAATGAGCAAGAAAAAAGTTGTAGTGGCTTTTAGCGGTGGATTGGACACATCGTTCACCGTGATGTATTTGGCCAAAGAAAAAGGATATGAAGTGTATGCAGCCAGTGCAAACACAGGTGGATTCAGCCAGGAACAGCTGAAGCAGAATGAGGAGAATGCCTATAAATTGGGCGCAGTGAAATATGTTACCTTGGACGTGACTCGCGAATATTACGAAAAGAGCTTGAAATACATGGTGTATGGCAACGTGCTTCGCAATGGCACCTACCCTGTTTCTGTAAGCTCCGAACGTATCTTCCAGGCATTGGCCATTGCCCGTTATGCCAACGAGATTGGCGCCGATGCCATTGCGCATGGCTCGACAGGTGCCGGCAACGACCAGGTGCGTTTCGACATGACTTTCTTGGTGATGGCTCCTGGCAAGGAGATTATCACCCTGACACGAGATATGGCGCTGAGCCGTCAGGAGGAGATTGACTATCTGAACAAGAACGGCTTCCCTGCTGACTTTGCCAAGCTGAAGTATTCATACAATGTGGGCCTGTGGGGCACCAGCATCTGTGGCGGTGAGATATTAGACTCCGCACAAGGCTTGCCTGAGTCGGCTTACCTGAAACATTGCACCAAGGAAGGCACAGAGCAGCTGCGACTGACCTTCGAGAAGGGTGAGCTGAAGGCTGTGAACGATGTGGCTTATGACGATCCTATCAAGGCCATCCAGAAGGTGGAGGAGATTGGTGCCGCTTATGGCATTGGGCGCGATATGCATGTGGGCGATACCATTATAGGCATCAAGGGCCGTGTGGGTTTCGAAGCTGCTGCTCCGATGCTGATCATTGGCGCACACCGCTTCTTAGAGAAATACACACTGAGCAAGTGGCAGCAGTATTGGAAAGACCAGGTGGCCAACTGGTATGGAATGTTCCTGCATGAGAGTCAGTATCTGGAGCCTGTGATGCGTGACATCGAAGCTATGCTTACCTCTTCGCAGCGTTATGTGAATGGTACTGCCATCCTGGAGCTGCGTCCGTTGGGATTCAGCACGGTAGGTGTGGAAAGCAAGGATGATTTGGTGAAGAATAAGTTTGGTGAGTATGGAGAGATGCAAAAGGGCTGGACTGCCGAAGATGCCAAGGGCTTCATCAAGGTTTCTTCTACTGCCCTGAGGGCTTTCTATGCAACACACGATTTTGACGATTGAAATTAACAATAACCCGATCATTGATATTGAGCTTGGCTTTAAATCGTCAATCGTCAATCGTCAATGGTCAATAAATACAATTGACATGGGAAATAACGGACATGTTTTAAGAAGATCCCGCACAGACAAGATGGTGGCGGGAGTTTGTGGCGGACTGGCCAGCTATTTAGGCTTAGACTCAACACTGGTACGCATCGCTTATGTATTGCTGAGCATCTTTACAGTGTTCGCTGGGCTGTTTGTTTATCTGCTTTTATGGCTGGTGATGCCTAACGAAAACTAAACAAGTATGATTAAAGTAGGTATCATAGGAGGTGCAGGATACACAGCCGGAGAGCTGATACGATTGCTGCTGAACCATCCGGAAGCAGAGATTATGTTTGTGAACAGCCAGAGCAATGCTGGGCGCAAGATAACCGATGTGCATGGAGGACTATTGGGAGAGACTGATTTGACTTTTACGGACCAACTCCCTTTAGAAGCCATCGACGTATTGTTTTTCTGCATGGGGCATGGCGATACTCGCCGTTTCTTAGAAAGTCATACCTTGCCTGAAACACTGAAGGTGATTGACCTTTCGATGGATTATCGATTGAAGAGCGATGAGCACGATTTCGTGTATGGCTTGCCGGAATTGAACCGTCGAGCTACCTGTCAGGCTCAGCATGTGGCCAACCCAGGTTGCTTCGCCACAGCCATTCAGTTGGCTCTGCTGCCACTGGCCAAGCTGCAAATGCTGCATGATGACATTATGGTAACAGCTATCACAGGCAGTACGGGTGCAGGTGTGAAGCCACAGGCAACCAGCCATTTCAGCTGGCGAGACAACAACCTGAGTGTATATAAGGCTTTCCAGCATCAGCATGTGCCTGAGATCAAGCAGTCGGTCAAGCAGCTCCAGCAGAGCTTCGACAACGAGATTGACTTCATCCCCGTGCGTGGTGATTTTCCTCGTGGCATCTTTGCCATGGTGACGGTGAAATCGACCTTGGACATTGAGGAGCTGTATCGCATCTTCACCGATTATTATGAAGAAGATTCATTCACCCATGTGGTGCGTGAGAACATCGACCTCAAGCAGGTGGTGAACACCAATAAGTGCTTGCTGCACTTGGAGAAGCATGACAACAAGCTGCTGATCATCTCTTGCATTGACAATTTGCTGAAAGGTGCCAGCGGTACTGCTGTTCACAACATGAACCTGATGTTTAATTTGGAAGAGAAGGTGGGATTGATGCTGAAGCCTTCGGCATTCTAATTGACGATTGACTATTGACGATTGACTATTGAC
>CACZRQ010000018.1 GCA_902783615.1 uncultured Bacteroidales bacterium
AATCAGTAAGCGTCAATCCCTGATGCTGGTACTGTTTGGCAACGGAAACTACAAATCTTAGATTTGCCGTCACCAGCTTATCCTTGGCTCGCTCGCCTTCTAATCCGCCCTTGCGTATTTTCTGGGCCAATTCAATCTCCTCGTCAATACTGATAAGGGGGGCACGGCCAATTTCCACCAGATATTTATCCAGTGCTTCACTTGAACGGTTGGTAATACTCTTTTGGATCTTAAGTTGTCTCATCTCAAATACTCAATTTTCTAAACTTAACTGCCTGATATATAGGCTTATACGTATAAACTCTTACTTTTGCGGGTGCAAAGTTACTAAAAATATCAATACATTGTTCTCCGCGAGCGAGAAATTTTTAGTTAAAAAAGTGTAAAGTGAGACTACTTGCCTTCACATTTCTGGATTTCTATTGTGATGGATAGTGTTTCTGTCGTATTGTCGGTCAAGCAGAAGTTAGCATCAGGACGATGGCCTACCAGCCAGATAATCTGTTGATTAGCATCGCAAACCACTAACGTTCTGCGTTTCTCAAAAATGTTGAGATGCCTGTCTGTCAGGTAGTCGCTTACCAGTTTTGTCCCCTTCATACCATATGGCTGAAAGCGGTCTCCTTTTTGAACAGGACGTATAGTCAAGGGGAAATGAACTTTTGCTGCATCTAAACAGGTCGTTTCATTGGAGCGAATCAACTTTTTGCCGGGTGTGACGCGAATGTGGAACATGGTGTTTTCCTCATAGGCATAATTGCCTTCCTCTGGAATCCGGAGGGTGGGGCGTGGGGCTTGTATCAGTTCGGCGCAAAGACGCCCTCTGGAGATTGTCAGTTGATGTGTGTCCGAGATCCATTCACTACCGGGTTTTAATTGGGGTAATGACTGACTGATCTGTTCAATAATCATGGGCTGGAATCCCATTGGGGAAAGCCATTCGTATAGAACACTCTCTGGCGATGGTTCTTGTATCAGCGTATTTATGTCGATGGAATCGGCATGAATCAATCTTCCAAGTGTTTGCTTGATGGCAGCGTCGTAAACGGCGACTGCTTCATTCGTGCGCCTTGCCGTTATCAGAATGCCGTCGTTGGCATGGGGATTGATTTGGTGCAATATGGGAAGGACGTTCAATCTCAGTTTGTTTCTCACGACATCTGCCTTCAGGTTTGTTGAGTCAGTGACAAATGCTTGTCGCTTGTTATGAAGCCACTTTTCAATATTGTCTCGGTTAAGGCATAACAGCGGACGTACAATATGTCCGTTGCGAGGCCTGATGCCTCCAAGACCATGAATACCTGTACCACGGATCAGATTGATGAGCACCGTCTCCACAGAATCGTCTTGATGATGGGCCACGCAGATGTCATCGGCTCCGATATCCTGCCTTAGTTCTTCAAAATATCGATACCTCAATTGTCGGGCAGCCATTTCAATGCTTACATGATGGATTTTTGCATAAGTTTCTGTGTCAAAGTGTATTATATGTAGTTCAATATTGTACTTTTTGCACAGGTCTTTGACAAAGGCTTCGTCGCGGTTACTTTCTTCTCCACGCAGGTGGAAGTTACAATGAACCGCATCAATAGCATATCCCATCTGCTTTAACATCAAGAGTAGGCAAACGCTGTCTGCACCGCCACTTACGGCTACCAGATAGCGCTTGTCGTGTGCCATCAGTTGATGACTTTCGATGAATTGCTGTACTTTATTCAACATATAGTACCAGTCCCTTCAGGTATTCACCTTCAGGATGATAGATATTGATGGGATGATCGGCCGGCTGATGCAGCTGGTGCAGAATGCGAACTTTGCGTTTGGCCAGTGCAGCAGCGGTAAATACGGCATTGCGGAAGTGGTCTTTGGTCACAACCTGTGAGCACGAGAAGGTGAACAGCAAACCTCCGTTCTCAATCTTTTCAAAGGCTTTCTGGTTGAGTCGTGTGTAGCCCTTCAGTGCATTGTGCAAGGCACCGCGATGCTTTGCGAAGGCAGGAGGGTCCAGAATAATCAGGTTATAGGAGAATTGGGAGTTTTCCTCTATGGTGTCCAAGAACTTGAATGCATCTTCGCAGAATGCTTGGTGGCGCTTGTCGCCAGGGAAATTCAATTCGACGTTTCGGCGAGTCAGTTCAATGGCTTTAGCCGAACTGTCTACTGAATGAACCAGCTTGGCGCCGCCACGCATGGCATAGAAAGAGAATCCACCGGTGTAACAGAACATATTCAGTACACGCTTGTCTTTGGCATATTGCTCCAGAAGAGCCCTGTTCTCACGCTGGTCGACAAAGAATCCCGTTTTCTGTCCACGCAACCA
>CACZRQ010000019.1 GCA_902783615.1 uncultured Bacteroidales bacterium
AAGGGTAAGTTGCCAAGATAATTACAGGCTGCAAGAACTTGCTTATTAACTAAATAGACTCAGAATATGGCTTCATTCGTGATTGAAGGCGGACATCGCTTAGAAGGAGAAATCTATCCGCAAGGTGCCAAGAACGAGGTGCTGCAGATTATCTGTGCCACGCTGCTGACGGCCGAGGAGGTGACGGTGCATCATGTACCAGATATTCTCGATGTCAACAACCTCATCCAACTGATGCGTGACATGGGGTCGGAGGTGAAGAAAATAGGCATCGATTCCTATAGCTTCAAGGCTGCCAACATCGACCTGACTTATCTGCAGAGCGATGAGTTCGTGAAACGCAGTGCTTCCTTACGAGGTAGCATCATGCTGGTGGGTCCGATGGTGGCTCGCTTCGGCAAGGCATCCACGCCCAAGCCTGGAGGCGATAAGATTGGACGTCGACGACTCGACACCCACTTTATCGGTATCCAGAATTTAGGAGCCGACTTCCAGTACAACCCCACTCAGCGCACCTACGAGATTACTGCCAACAAGCTGAAAGGCACTTACATGCTGCTCGATGAGGCATCTGTAACCGGTACTGCCAACATCGTGATGGCTGCTGTGTTGGCCGAAGGCACCACCACCATCTACAATGCTGCCTGCGAACCCTATGTGCAGCAGCTTTGCCGTATGCTGAACCGCATGGGTGCCCGCATCAGTGGCATCGCCTCCAACCTGCTCACCATCGATGGCGTGAAGGAGTTGCATGGAACCGAACATACTGTCTTACCTGACATGATTGAGGTGGGCAGTTTCATCGGTATGGCTGCCATGACGCAGAGTAACCTGACTATCAAGAATGTATCATACGATAACCTAGGCATTATCCCAGCCAGCTTCAGTCGTTTGGGCATCCAATTGGAGCAACGGGGCGACGACATTTTTGTGCCTGCGCAAGAGAGCTATCAGATTGAATCGTTCATCGATGGTTCTATCATGACCATAGCCGACGCACCTTGGCCTGGCTTGACGCCCGACTTGCTGAGTGTGATGCTGGTAACCGCCACACAGGCGAAAGGCAGTGTACTGATTCACCAGAAGATGTTTGAAAGCCGACTCTTTTTCGTGGACAAGCTAATCGACATGGGTGCACAGATCATTCTTTGCGACCCGCATCGTGCCGTGGTGATTGGACATAACCGACAGCTCCACCTGAAAGGGGGTACCATGACATCGCCTGATATCCGTGCAGGTATCGCTCTGTTGATTGCCGCAATGAGTGCCAAAGGAATCAGCCGCATTCACAACATCGAGCAGATTGACCGAGGCTACCAGAACATCGAGGGTCGATTGAATGCTTTGGGTGCCAGGATAACAAGAATATGATCAAAGAGGAAGAAGTATATCGGATTGGCCTGATTAACAAGCCTCACGGGGTGCATGGAGAGTTGTTGTTCACGTTCGACGACGATATCTTCGACCGTGTGGATGCCGACTTCATCGTGTGCTTGATGGATGGCATTATGGTGCCTTTCTTCATTGAGAGCTACCGTTTCCGCAGCGACTCAACGGCTTTGATTAAGTTGGAGGGCATCGATACGGAGCAACAGGCCAGACGTATGACGAACGTAGAGGTGTATTTCCCCAAGGAACATGCCGATGCCTTGGAAGATGACGAGCTGACCTGGAATTATTTCGTGGGGTTCCTCATCAAAGATGTGAAATTGGGTGAAATTGGAAAGGTAACGGATGTGGACGACTCCACCATCAACACCTTATTTATTATAGAGCGTGAGGGCGAAGAGCTTCTGATTCCCGCACAGGAAGATTTGATTGTGGATCTGGATCGGGATGCAAGAGTCATCACGATGGATTTACCAAATGGATTATTGACGATTGAGGATTGACAATTGACGATTAAATATGAAAAAGAAGATAGCTATATTGGGATCTACTGGCTCGATTGGTACACAGGCTTTGGAAGTGATAGAGGAGCATAGCGACCTTTATGAGGCTTACGTACTGACTGCCAACAATCAGGTAGATAAGCTGATAGAGCAAGCGTTGAAATATCAGCCCGAAGCTGTGGTGATTGCCAACGAAAGCCATTACGGCAAGCTGAAGGAAGCTTTGGCCCACCTGCCCATCAAGGTGTACTCAGGCGCAAAAGCCTTGGAAGAGGTGGTGCAAGATGCACAAGTGGATATGGTACTAACAGCCTTAGTGGGTTTCTCGGGCTTACGCCCGACCATCAGTGCTATCCGTTCCAAGAAACCCATAGCGTTGGCCAATAAAGAAACGATGGTGGTGGCAGGCGAACTCATCAACCTGCTGTGCGATGAAAACCTCGTGCCTTTGCTGCCTGTCGATTCTGAACATTCTGCCATCTTCCAGAGTCTGCAAGGCAACGAATTCAACCGCATTGAGAAGATATTGCTAACTGCATCGGGCGGACCTTTCCGTACGTTCACCCACGAACAGTTGAAGACTGTTACCAAAGAACAGGCTTTGAAGCATCCCAACTGGAGCATGGGAGCCAAGATCACCATCGACTCAGCCTCGATGATGAACAAAGGTTTCGAAGTGATGGAGGCCCGCTGGCTGTTCCGTGTCGATCCTTCACAGATTGAAGTTCTGGTACATCCGCAAAGCATCATCCACTCGGCTGTGCAGTATGAGGATGGAGCCATCATCGCTCAATTGGGCATGCCCGATATGCGCGTTCCCATCCAGTATGCTTTTTCCTACCCGTTGAGGTTGAAATCGTCTTTCCCACGCATCGACTTCAGTCAGTATGCCCAGCTCACCTTCGAGAAGCCTGATACTGAGAAGTTCCGCAACCTGGCATTGGCCTACGAAGCCATCCGCCGTGGAGGCAATATGCCTTGCATCGTCAATGCGGCAAACGAGATAGTGAATGCAGGTTTCCTGCACAACCAGATTTCATTCTTGGGCATGAGTGAGGTGATTGCTCAAACCATGGAACGCACAACGTTTGTGGCGAAGCCTACGCTGGATGATTATCTGGCAACCGATGCTGAAACAAGAACGATAGCAACCGAATTGATGAATAGTTATTACTAAATAGTTGATAAGTTATGAAAAAGAAACTGATTGTATTAACAGCAGCCGCATTGGCTATTGGAACCGTTCAGGCTCAGAAGCTGACCCCCAACAATGTGGACGAGATTGTAAATGCTATGACGCTGGAAGAGAAAGCCGAACTGATTGTAGGTGGTGGTTGGGGCAGCATGACTGCCGGAGCCATGACTGCTTCTTCTGAGGTTTTGGTACCAGGTGCCGCAGGTACCACCAATTCCATTGAGCGATTAGGCATTCCTGCTACCGTTCTTTCCGACGGTCCTGCAGGTGTTCGCATTTCCCCCACCCGCAAGGGCACTAACAAGACATTCTACGCAACAGGTTTCCCTGTAGGTACCTCATTGGCAAGTACTTGGAATACTGAGTTGGTAGAACAGGTAGGTAAGGCTATGGGTAATGAAGTATTGGAGTATGGCATCGACGTATTGCTGGCTCCCGGTATGAACATTCATCGTAACCCGCTGAACGGACGTAACTTCGAGTATTATTCAGAAGATCCGTTCCTTGCTGGTAAGATTGCTACGGCTTATACCAACGGCATCCAGAGCAATGGTGTGGGTGTGAGCATCAAGCACTATGCAGCCAACTCTCAGGAAACCAACCGTATGGCTGTTGACTCACGTGTGAACCAACGTGCCCTGCGTGAGATCTATCTCAAGGCTTTCGAGATGGTTGTGAAAGATGCTGATCCTTGGACGGTGATGTCTTCTTACAACAAGATCAACGGCAAGTTCACCCAGCAGGACCGCGAGTTACTGACCGACCTGCTGCGCACTGAGTGGGGCTTCAAAGGCATTGTGATGACCGACTGGACCATGGTTCGCGACATTGCAGCTCAGGTACATGCAGGCAACGACCTGATGGAACCGGGTATGCCTCAGCAGAAGACCGACCTCATCAAGGCGGTGAACGAAGGTAAGGTAAGCATGGAAGATGTGGACGTATGCGTGAAGCGCATCCTACAGTACATTGTGCGCACTCCTCGCTTCAAAGGCTACAAGTATAGCGATGCTCCTGATTTGAAGGCTCATGCACAGGTAACCCGCAACTCAGCAGCTGAAGGTATGGTACTCCTGAAGAACGAAGGCAACGCCCTGCCTATCAAGGATGCCAAGAAGGTGGCCCTGTTCGGCATCACTTCTTACAACTTCATCGCAGGTGGTACAGGTTCAGGCAATGTGAACAAGGCTTACACCATCGACCTACTCACAGGTTTGAAGGAAGCTGGCTATGAGGTGAACGAAGAACTGAAGAACGTATATGAGACCTACACCAAATACGAGAAGACCCGTCAGGCAGCAGCAGCCCCCGCTCGTGGAGGCATGATGGCCATGATGAGCTTGGGTGATGCAGCACTGACAGAGATGCCTATCGAACGTGCCATCATCGACAAGCAGGTGGGTGCCAACGACATTGCCATTGTGACCATCGGCCGTAATGCCGGTGAAGGTGCCGACCGCAACGTACCAAACGACTTCAACCTCTCTGAGGTAGAGCGTCAGTTGCTCAACGATGTAACCGAAGCTTTCCACTTGGCAGGCAAGAAGGTGGTTGTGGTATTGAACATCGGTGGTGAGATTGAATCTGCTTCTTGGAAGAATCTGCCAGATGCCATCCTGTTGGCTTGGCAACCAGGTCAGGAAGGTGGCTATTCTGTGGCCGACATCCTGAGTGGCAAGGTGACTCCTTCTGGCAAGCTCACCATGACATGGCTGAACAACTATATGGACGATCCTTCATCCAAGAACTTCCCATACGACCAGAAGAGCGATGGCATGATGGGTATGGGCTCTGCTTTGGGTGGCCAGCAGCGTGAGGTGAAGAATGTAAGCTACTCAAACTTTGAAGAAGGCATCTGGGTAGGCTACCGTTACTTCAACACTGTTGGCAAAGAGGTGTCTTATCCATTTGGCTATGGCTTGAGCTATACCACTTTCGCCTATAGCGCACCAAAGGTGACTCCTACCAAGGATGGTTTCCGTGCTACTGTAGCTGTCAAGAATACAGGCAAGGTGGCTGGCAAGGAAGTGGTTGAACTGTATGTTTCCGCACCTGCAGGCAACCTGGTGAAACCTCAGCAGGAACTGAAGGGCTTTGCCAAGACCAAGGAGTTGCAGCCAGGTGAAAGCCAGACGGTAACGATAGATGTTACCAACTACGCTTTGGCTTCCTTCAACGAGGATGTTGACCAGTGGGAAACTGCTGCCGGCAACTATACCGTTAAGTTTGGTGCCAATGTGGAGGACATCCGCTGCACCGCTCCTTTCAAGGTGGCTAAAGAGCTGACCTGGAAGGCCCTGGACATTCTGAAGCCTGAAAAGGAAATCAAGGAGATTGCGGTAAAGTAAATTGGAAGCATTCAATAACATACTGGCTGAAATAAGTGGCTGGCTCTGGGGCTGGCCCATGATTATCATGCTGCTGGGAACGCACCTGTACCTCACGTTCAGGTTGCGTTTCCCCCAGCGCATGATCTTCACCGCTATCCGCCTCTCGGTCAAGAAAGACCCTGGGGCTACAGGCGATGTATCACAGTTCCATTCCTTGGCTACCGCTTTGGCTGCCACCATCGGAACAGGCAACATCGTAGGTATGGCCACTGCCATCGCCTCGGGTGGACCGGGAGCCGTGCTATGGTGCTGGCTCACAGGTGTGTTTGGCATCTCCACCAAGTATGCTGAAGGATTGTTGGCCATCAAGTACCGCGTGAAGTCTCCCGATGGCAAGATGCAAGGAGGCCCCATGTATGCCTTGGAACGTGGCTTGGGTTGGAAATGGCTCGCTGTGCTCTTCGCCCTCTTTACCGCCATTGCCTCATTTGGCATCGGCAACATGGTGCAGGCCAACGCCATCTCAACCGTTACGGCAGAGTCGTATCAGGTTTCTCCCTACCTCACGGGTGCCATCACCTGTTTGCTGACAGGTTTGGTCGTGATTGGTGGTGTGAAGAGCATCGCAAGGGTTTGTGGCATGTTGGTTCCCTTCATGGCATTCTTCTATGTCATTGGCTGTCTTGTCATTCTGGTCATCAATGCTGCTTTCATCTGGCCGGCACTGAAGCTCATCTGCATCTCTGCCTTTACCCCCACAGCCGCAGGTGGAGGCTTTGTCGGTGCTACGGTCATGACTGCCGCACGCTTCGGTATCGCCCGAGGCCTCTTCTCCAATGAATCAGGTATGGGTTCTGCACCCATCGTGGCCGCTGCTGCGCAGACTCGCAACCCTGTGCGTCAGGCATTGGTATCATCATCTGGCACTTTCTGGGACACCGTCATCATCTGTGCCCTCACTGGTCTGGTGATTGTAAGCAGCGTGTTGGCCTATCCCGACATCAGCTTCGACAATGGAGCTACCCTCACCAAGATGGCATTTGCCAAGATTCCTTACATCGGCACACCCTTATTGACCTTTGGCTTAATGACTTTCGCCTTCTCCACCATCTTAGGTTGGTGTTACTATGGCGAGCGAGCCGTAGAATACCTCAAAGGCAAGCGTTGGGTCAATGTCTATCGGGTTGCTTTCATCATCGCCGTGTTTTTGGGCAGTGTGGCCAACCTGGCCATTGTCTGGAACTTGGCCGATTGCATGAACGCACTCATGGCCATCCCCAACCTCATCTCACTGATATGCCTCAGCGGCATTATCGTGCAGGAAACCCGCAAATACCTCTGGAGTGGACAGTTAGACAAAGAAATGGAAGAGGAATAGGAGATGAATGAGGTATATGGCATATCGGCACCCCAAACGCTGCAGGCAACCATCCATTTGCCGGCATCGAAGAGCATCAGCAACCGTGCGCTGGTTCT